>CAZTDW010000030.1:0-26481 GCA_964611835.1 uncultured Rikenellaceae bacterium
GAAAGATAACTCCCAACTATCTTTCCTTTTTTTTTTTATTGGATGGGAACTGAAATCCACCCACCCCTGACCCCTCCATCACAAACCTCCCCCGCAGGCTGGCTCCTTCGCTAAAATGATCCACCGGATCATTTCTGTACGCTCGGCCCCCCAGGAGGGGATTGCCCGGTACCACCGGTCATCGGTTATCCGTCATCCGTCATATCACAAAAAATTGCTAAAAAAAATTAATACGCTTATAATTAATCAGGAAATTACAATCTTTGTAACCGGTCAGATATTAATTTCCATCAAACGAATCGAAATGAAAAAAGCATTAGTACTTGTTTTATCAGTTATGATTATAGTTTCATGCAAGCAAAAGGAAAAGAGTGACAATCCCTTTTTCAGTAAATACGACACACCTTTTGAAGTGCCACCCTTTGAGCTCATAAAGGCTTCACATTTCAAGCCTGCCATTTTAAAGGGATTTGAGGAGCAAAAGCTGGCGGTGAGGAAGATTATTAACAATCCCCAGGAGCCTACCTTCGAAAATACCATCAAAGCGCTGGAATACAGCGGGGAGCTTCTTACGAAAGTGAGCAGGGTTTTCGGATCCCTGAATTCTGCGCACACAAATGACACATTACAGGCGATAAGCAGGGAAATTGCCCCGTTGTCGGCCAAGCACAGGGATGACATTAATCTGAATGACACTCTCTTCATGAAGGTTAAGTCGGTATATGAAAACCGGGATAAGTTCATGCTTACCGAAGAGGAAAAGATGGTTCTGGAAGACACCTACAAGGGATTCGTGAGGAGCGGGGCAGCATTGTCGGCAGAAGACAAGGGAAAACTGCGCAAAATAAATGAGGAGCTTTCACTCCTTTCCGTTCAGTTTGGCCAGAATCTCCTTGCTGAGACAAACGCATTCAAGCTTATAATTGACAGGCGTGAGGATCTTGCCGGACTGCCTGACGGAGTAATTGAACAGGCCGCAACCCTCGCCAAAAGCATGGATCTCGACGGCAAATGGGTATTTACAATCCAGTACCCGATCATGGAACCATTTCTTAAGTATGCCGAAAACCGGGACCTCAGAGAAAAGCTCTTCACGGCATACTTCATGAAAGGGGACAATGACAATGAAAGGGATAACAAATCCATTATTGCAAGGATAGCAAAGCTCAGGCTGGAAAGGTCGAAGATCCTGGGATATAAAACCTATGCAGATTATGGGCTGGAAAGAAGCATGGCCAAGACGCCTGAGAGGGTGATGGATTTTCTTGGCCAGGTTTGGAATGCAGCGATTCCCGTGGCAAAAGCCGAAGCTGAAGCACAGCAGGAGATCATCAAAAGAGAGGGCGGGAAGTTTAAACTAGAACCCTGGGACTGGTGGTACTATACCGAAAAGATCAAAAAGGAGAAGTACGCCCTCGATGACGAAATAACAAGGCCATACTTCAAAATAGACAATGTGATTGAAGGTATGTTTTACGTTGCAAACAGGCTTTACAACCTCACTTTCAAGGTTCGCAACGATATTCCCAAATATCATCCAGATGTTGTAACATATGAAGTTACCAGGGACGGAAAACATATAGGCGTTCTGATGATTGACAATTATCCGAGGGCATCAAAAAGAGGTGGTGCATGGTGCGGTGCCATGAGGGGACAGAGTCGCGATATAAACGGTAAAATGATAACACCGGTTGTCACCATGGTCACCAACTCAACGCCTCCCGGTGCAGACAAACCTTCACTTCTTACAGCCGATGAAGCAAGCACTCTTTTTCATGAATTCGGACATGCACTGCACCAGCTTCTGTCAAATTCCACTTACCCGAGCGTATCGGGAACTTCCGTTCCCCGCGATTTTGTTGAGCTTCCTTCCCAGATTATGGAGCATTGGGTACTGGAACCAGAGGTGCTTCAGGTGTATGCAAAGCATTATCAGACAGGAGAAGTTATCCCGGCAGAAATCGTGGAAAAGCTTGACAAAGCCGGGAAATTCAATACTGGATTTACTACTGTTGAGTTTCTGGCAGCAGCACTCCTTGACATGGAGTACCATACCATGACCGAGCCTGCCGATATAGATATCAGGGAATTCGAAAAGAAGGCTCTGGACAAATATGGGTTGATAGATGAAATCAAACCAAGATACAGGTCGACCTACTTCAATCATATATGGAGTTCGGGATATGCTGCAGGCTATTACAGTTACTACTGGAGCGAAATGCTTGATGCTGATGCTTTCCAGGCTTTCAAGGAAACGGGTGACATTTTCAACAGGGATGTTGCATCGAAATTCGAGAAGGAAATACTGTCAAGGGGAGGTACTCGCGACCCCCTTGATATGTACATAGCTTTCAGGGGAAAAGAGCCGGGAATAGATGCACTGCTGGAAAGCAGGGGCCTGAAATGATAACGGTACCGTCTTCAAAAACACATGCGGGAGCTGATTAAATGAAAATTGCCAGTCTGATTCTATCATTTATCATTTTTTCTTTATCCGGAAGTTATGCATATGATCAATCGCCGGTTGCTGTCAGAGGTGTATTGGATCTTAGGCAGACCTCGATTGATGAAGATTTCAGCGTCAAGCTGAACGGAGAATGGGAATTTTACTGGAAAAAATTGCTCCGTCCGGCCGACCTGCAATCCGGGGAATTAAATCCTGACCTCTTCGGCAGGGTACCATCTTACTGGACCGGTTACCCTGATGATAACATCAAAACCGAACCGATGGGATTTGCCACATACAGGCTGAAAGTAATTCTTCCTCCCGGATTCAGGCAGCCCCTGGGATTCAGTATGCCTGTTTTTGATTCATCATATGATCTTTACATAAACGGTCAATACCTTGGGGGAAACGGCATCCCTGGGAAAACAGAGAAAGAAACAAAACCCTGGTACGAAAGGAATTTCTTTCGCTATGACACCGGTTCAGACACACTTTCAATCGTGGTTAATGTGTCAAACTTCAGTCACCGCAGAGGTGGGTTCTGGCTTCCGGTTGAAATGGGAAGCCTGGAGTATGCCCAGAAGCGCTTCTCAGGATCCTTAGCAAAAGACTGGGCTATTGTAAGCCTCCTGGCCGGATTTTCACTTTTCTTTCTTTTCTTTTTCATAATCTACCCTCGAGACAGGCTTATAGCCTTCTTCAGCCTTGCTGTATTCGGACTGGCACTCAGGCCGCTGTTTACCTCCAACTTTTTAATTCTCTCCTTCGCCAGACCCGAATGGGAATGGATAATAAGGTTTGAATATCTTTTTCTATATCTGGTCATAACAGGATGGTATTGGTTTACCGTAAATCTTTATCCCTCGAAATTTTTCAGGATCCTGGCATGGATTGTGACTGCCTTGCTTCTGGTTACATCTGTGCTTACGATAATACTGCCGGTCAAAGTCTTCAGCTACAGCACATTTCTTTATTATCCCGCCCTTGCCGTAATGATAGTTTATACCCTGGTTCAGAATGTGACCGGCATTATTAAAAAGAACCGGGCAGACTATATTTATTTTGCAGCCTTTATCCTGCTTTCTTACGGTGCCGTTCATGATGTGATTGTGTCACTGGGTAGGCCGGTAAGTTATCCGGGATACATCCTTTCATCAATGCTTGTTGTATTTGTTTTCATTCAGGCTGTTATGCTTCTCTATAAATGGGTCAAATCATATTCGGAAATAGAAAAGCTACAAAGTGAACTTGAATACATGAACAGGAACCTTGGAATTATGGTGGAAGAAAGGACCCAGGAGATAAACACCCGCAAGGAAGAGATCGAAAAGCAGAATGTTAAGATTGCCCTCCAGAACAAACAACTGTCTGATACCATCCAGCTCAAAAACAAAATATTCTCGGTTATTGCACACGACCTTCGAAGCCCTGTGGTTAATATTCTGTATATGCTGAATCTGCTTAAGGAGGATGAATTCAAGGAGAAATATGATGAATTTGCCAACTCAAGCATACAATATGCCCAGCAGGTCATCAATCTTCTTGAGAACATGCTGGTTTGGGGGAAAGGACAGGAAGACAAAATAAAATATTCCCCGGGGCGTCATGATCTTGCCGACCTGATACTTACCAATCTGAGTATATTCAAGGAAGCAGCAGACAGCAAGGAGATTTCTATGAACTTCACACAGATCGGGAATTCAAAAGCCTTTTATGACAAGGATCTGCTTGATATCATCATCAGGAATCTTCTTTCAAATGCAGTAAAATATACACCCAGGGGAGGAAGGATCAGCATTCTTCTTAAAGACAAGACCCTGACGGGAGAAGGTACTGTCCTCAAGGTATGCGACAGCGGGGTGGGAATCCCACAGGTGAAGCAGAAGTATCTTTTCACTGCAACTGAAATAGTAAGTACGCCCGGTACTGAAAATGAAAAGGGAACAGGCCTTGGACTTAAGCTCTGCCAGGAGCTGATAAGACTGAATAATGGAACATTGTCGGTGGAAAGCAAGGAAGGTGAAGGCACCTGTTTTTCTGTAGCCCTCCCTGAACAGGGACAATAAAACAAATACATTCCCCATAAGGAAATAACAGGATCAGGATAATCCCTTACCCCGGGATTTTAAGATATATAGCATATATTACAATTGCTGATGATATTTTTCAACAGATTTGTGACCGGAAAAGATCAAAAACAGAGATGAAAAGAGACATTATAAATATTGATGATGATAAATGCAACGGTTGCGGCTTATGTGTTCCCAACTGCCATGAGGGAGCTATTCAGATAATTGACGGGAAAGCAAGACTTGTAAGTGAGCTTATGTGCGACGGACTGGGCGCCTGTATAGGCCACTGCCCTGAAGGAGCGATCACCATTGAGACCAGGGAAGCTGAACCATACAATGAAATGAAAGTGATTGGGCAGATGACAGGCAAAGGCAGGAATACAATCATTGCTCATCTGAAACATCTGAAAGATCATGGAGAGGAAGGTTTCTTCAATGAGGCATACAGTTATCTGAAAGAGCACCAGGCTGTTCTTGGTTTCAGCCTTGCTGAGGTTATGGATGAAGTCAGTAATCGGGGAAAAGTCGCGGCAAATGCCGTGAACACTCACAGGCACGTTCATAATGAATCCGGAGGAGGCTGTCCGGGATCACGTTCGATGGTGTTTGAGAAACCACAGGAAAGCAGGGATGTTATCTCAACTGCCGATCAGCCGTCAGAGCTCCGGCAATGGCCGGTGCAGATGCATCTCCTGAATCCCAATGCTCCTTATCTGAGAGGATCCGATCTGCTCCTGGCAGCTGACTGTGCAGCTTTTTCAATGGGCAACTTTCACAGCAAATACCTCAGGGGAAAATCCCTGGCTATTGCCTGTCCAAAACTTGATCACGGTCTGGAGACCTATATAGAGAAGCTTACCGCTATGATCGACGTGGCCAGACTCAATACAATAACCGTATTAATGATGGAAGTTCCGTGCTGCGGAGGCCTGATGCAGATGGTAAGGGTGGCCCTGTCGAAGGCATCACGGAAAGTGCCTGTTAAGCAGATTGTTGTAAGCCTCTCGGGAGATGTATTAAGTGAAGAATGGGCGTAGGAGGGCATCAGGCGCCAGGCACCAGGCGGCAGGCGCTGGGCGAAGGGCAAAGAGCAAGGGGCGAAGGGTACTGGGCGCTGGGCGGTAGGCCTGGAGTCACGGATGGTGGTCCACTGGGCTGAACTGGCCTTGAAACTATTCAAAAAGCGTGACGTACAGAGCATATTACCAGCTATATATCACTGCTGCACCAGTGTAAAGGACAGTGCAAAAATAAAACAGCATAAATTGATATATAAATAAAAATATATACTTTAGCCGACCGATAGCAGGATTAAATTGGATCCCTTACTTTAATTGAATTATATGTCCAACAATGAAAAAAAGGTTCCCGGAAGCGGGAGGCTTTATCTGGGACTTGACATAGGATCAGTTTCGCTCAATACAGTACTTATTGATGAAGGGTATAATGTTATCGAGAACTACTATGACTATGTGCATGGTAAACCTTTTTCAGTACTCCGGGAAAGATTATTTTCAATTTTACAGGATCACAAAGCTGAAGATATTGCAGGGATAGCTCTTACAGGTACGGGAGGCAAGCTGGCTTCAGAGCTGATTGGCGGGGTAGTTGTGAATGAAATAATTGCGCAGGCGACTTCAGCGGGCCGGCTATACCCTGAGGCACAAACGGTTATTGAGATCGGGGGAGAAGATTCCAAGCTTATCATACTGGAAAAGGATCCTTCAAACGGTCATTCCAGACTGGTTGATTTTGAGATGAACAGCATCTGTGCTGCGGGAACGGGATCATTCCTTGACCAGCAGGCAAAGCGCATCGGCGTACCCATTGAAAAGGAGTTTGGCCAAATGGCGCTAAAGTCGGTTGATCCTCCCAGAATTGCAGGAAGGTGCAGTGTTTTCGCCAAGAGCGACATGATACATCATCAACAGATCGCCACGCCCTTGCACGATATTGTTGCGGGTTTATGTTTTGCACTTGCAAGAAATTTCCGGAGCAATGTTGCCAGGAGCAAGGAGTTCAGAAAACCTGTTGTTTTCTCAGGAGGTGTGGCAGCAAATGAAGGTATGATCAGGGCATTCAGGGAGATACTCAACCTGGAGAAAGATGAGCTTATAATTCCTGAGTATCATGCATCGATGGGGGCCATAGGCGCAGTGATGTATGCTTATTCAAACAACCTGGAAATGAATCATTTCAAGGGGCTTGAAAGACTCGAGGAGTATCTCGGCCAGGATTCGTCCATTTTCAACAGTCTGCCTCCTCTGGTCGAATCGGAAGCTCTCTACAATACAAATGTTCACTATAAAAAGAACGGAACCGAAAAGATACAGGTCTACCTTGGCATAGATGTAGGGTCACTCAGCACAAATGTGGTGCTTATTGACAGGGATCACAGGGTAATCGCAAGAAGATATCTGCCAACGGCCGGCAAGCCTCTCGAAGCCATTCAGAGAGGTATGACGGAGATCTATGATGAAATAGGCGAAAATGTTGAGGTTATAGGAGCAGGCACAACAGGATCGGGTCGCTATCTTACAGGTGATTTTATAGGGGCCGATACCATTCAGAATGAAATAACAGCGCAGGCTACTGCCGCAATAGATTACGATCCCACAGTCGACACAATTTTTGAAATTGGCGGTCAGGACTCAAAGTACATCAGCATTGAAAACGGTGTTGTCGTTGATTTTGAAATGAATAAGGTATGTGCAGCGGGGACCGGGTCGTTTCTTGAGGAACAGGCCGAGAAACTAAACATCAATATTGTCAATGAATTCGGATGCCTGGCCCTGGGATCGGAATGTCCGGTCAAGCTTGGTGACAGATGCACCGTCTTCATGGAATCGGACCTTAACACCTATATGCAGAGGGGAGCCAAAAATGACAATCTCGTTGGAGGTCTTGCCTACTCAATAGTATATAATTATCTGCAAAAAGTTGTTGCGGACAGGAAAGTTGGAGACAAGATCTTTTTTCAGGGAGGTGTAGCCAATAACAAGGCTGTAGTTGCAGCTTTTGAGCAGGTTACCGGCAAAAAGATAACAATTCCCCCCCATTTTGATGTGACCGGAGCAATCGGTGCTGCAATACTTGCCAGAAAATCGATGAAAGAAGGGCAGAAAACCTCTTTCAAGGGTTTTGGAATAAGAAATGCGACCTATGAGATTACAAGGTTTGTTTGCCAGAGTTGTACAAATCATTGTGAGATCAGAAGAGTCAGAATAGCTGGCGAGAAAAAATCGCTTTTTTATGGCGGACGCTGTGAAAAGTATGAAACCGACGGACGCAAAAAAGTTGCCAACAATATTCCGAATCTTTATCAGAAGAGGATTGAAATGCTGATGGATGGTTTCAGCGAAAATGAAGTAAGATCAGGTAAAACAACTATTGGCATCCCCCGGGCGCTTATGGTCTTTTACCAGCAATTTCCCTTCTGGCGCACTTTCTTCGAGCAGCTCGGATTCAATGTGGTCCTTTCAAGGGAGTCGGACAAAGCACTTGTAACGCAGTCAATTGAAACAATTACAACCGAAACATGCCTGCCGGTGGAACTTATGCACGGGCATGTAATCGACCTTATTGACAAAGGAGTTGACTATATATTCCTGCCTTTCATTGTAAATGCTAAGTTCCGCGAGGGGAACAAAACCTTCAACTGCAATTGCCCATGGATCCAGACCTATCCATTTATGGTCAAGGCTGCGTTGAAAGGGAAAATTGATGAATCAAAACTGCTGATCCCCACGCTTCATTTCCGGTTCTTTGAACGGGCTCTTGTGAAGGAGATGTCTTCATATTTTAACACAAGATTCGGTATCGGCAAAAAAGAAATAAAAGAAGCGATATACAAAGCAGATTCGGCACAGGTAGCATTTGAAAAAAGCCTTGTCGATTACGGGAGAAATGTAATGAAGAATATCCCGGAGAACTGCAGGCCTGTAGTGCTGCTTGGAAGACCTTACAACAGCGCCGATTCACATCTCAACCTGGGGCTGGTGGAAAAGCTGATTTCACAGAATGTGATGCCGGTACCCGTGGATATGCTCGATCTGACTCCGTACAATATATTTGAAAACTACAGGAACATGTACTGGCCTAATGGCCAGAAAATTATTGCTGCTGCGCAGCATGTGGCAAAATCCGACAATCTGCATGCCGTGTATATCAGCAATTTCAGATGCGGGCCCGATTCATTCATCTGGCATTATGTTACTGAAGAGCTTAAGGGTAAACCTTTTCTTCACCTTGAGGTTGATGAACATTCGGCTGACGCGGGAATGGTTACACGGATCGAGGCTTTCCTCGACAGTCTGAGGGGATCAGAGCTGAATGCAAAAAAAGAGGTCACGGTCTTCAGGCCTCATCCGGGACCGTCATCCCCTCCTGCAAGCCGTACCCTGTATTTCCCCTATATGCATGACGGGGCTTACCTGGTTGCAGCAGCAGCCCGCAGTGTCGGCATTCCTTCCGAGGTTCTCCCCAAACAGACAGATGAAGATATTGCCCTGGGAAGGAAGTACACATCTTCAAAGGAATGTTTTCCGATGATCTGCACCACCGGCTCCTTTCTAAAGAAGCTTTTCGAGCCAGGTGCCGATGCTTCAAAAATAAGTTTCTTTATGCCTGACCATAATGGTCCCTGCCGGTTCGGACAGTACAATCATTTCCAGAGAGTGCTTTTTGACAGGCTGGGATTCGGGGATGCAACTATAATGACTCCTTCAAATGATACATCATATGCGGATCTGGCAGGAGATAAAAGTCAGCAGTTCAGGATTAACGCATGGAAAGGGTTTGTTTCCTTTGATTTCCTCAGGAAGCTTTATCGCGAAACAAAGCCGTATGAGATAACCAGGGGAGAGACTCAGAAACTTTATGAATCATCCCTGAGAAAAATTGAACGCTGCATAGAATCGGGATCAAAAGGACTCCGGCGCCTTCTTGTGGAAATAACATCAGATTTCATGGCTCTGAATGTTGACAAGAGCAAAAGGAGACCTGTTGTTGCAGTTCTGGGTGAAATATATATGAGGGATAATGCCGGCTGCAACGGGAATATATCGAACAGGCTTGAGGATCTTGGACTCGAAGTTGTGATAGGTCCTTTTTCAGAATGGATCACATACTCCACCTATCGCTATACCCGCGACAGCAGATGGAAGAATGACCTCGGAGGGGTTATTAAATCGAGTATACAGAGTGTGGGACAGGAAGTTATCGTGAAATACCTTCTTAACGGAATAAAAAAATTAACAGATCATCATAAGGATGTTTCGCTTCATGATATGCTGAGGCTCAGCAACAAGTATGTCAGTGAGTTTTATGATGGTGATCCGCCGATTGCAATGGGATCATCCGTGGCGCTGGCAAACAGGGGAGTATCTGGTATAGCAGCCATCCTTCCTTTTACATGCATGCCCGGGACACTTATTGCATCGGTCAGCGATTCATTCAGGAAAGATCACAATAATATTCCTTTCATTAATATTGCGTATGACGGGCAGGATTCGGTTTCGCTCGACACCAGGCTTCAGGCTTTTGCTTTTCAGGTAAAGGAATATGCCGCCGCAATGGAACCGGCTGTTGTCTGATACCAGACAGGGCCTTCCGGGAGCTATACAAAAACCTTAAATCCCAGATCCTTAAGCTGGTTAGCAATTCCCATGGAACAACCCCTGAGGCTTACAGAATATGCAGGAAACTCCCTCCTTAACGGATAATTGCCCCTGATTTTCTCAAACAGGGACGGGTCAAAACGGAGCTTTACATCATCCTCGATGATGTTGTATGTATGAAACACCGATCTGCGTATTATTTCCTCACTTCCTTTTCCGTTACAATCTATACTGATCTCGGGAAACCGGGGAGGCGGAATCTGTTCCGGAGACCAGTCATTAAGGGGAAATCCAAAAAATGAGCTCAGCTCCCTGACAATGGTGACAGTTCCATTAGCTTTTCCGTCGGTAGAATAGCCGGCAATATGGGGAGTAGCAAGAAATGCCATATGCATCAGGGGTATATCCAGCTCAGGTTCATTTTCCCATACATCGAGAACGGTCCCTCCTATCCTTTCATTCGTGATTGCATGTTTAAGAGCCTCCGTGTCTGCAACCTCACCTCTCGAGGTGTTGATAAGCCAGCTTCCTTCCTTCATCATCCGGAGGGCATCACTGTCAATCAAATGAAATGTTTTGTCCCTGCCACTGAGATAAAGCGGGACATGAAGTGTAACAATATCTGATTCATTCAAAAGAGTTTCCAGGCCCGAAAACCGTATATTCTTTTCCTTCCTGGCACGGGGCGGATCATTGAGAATAATTCTCATACCCATTATGCCGGCAAGCTTCTCAACCTTCTTCCCGACATTTCCCACTCCCACTATCCCAATGGTTTTATCCTTAAGGCTGAATCCGTTTTCGGATGCAATCCTTAAAAGAGCTGCAGCAATATACTGCTGAACCGAATAAGAATTGCATCCTGGTGCACTGACCCATTTTATTCCTGCTTTATCACAATAATCTTTGTCAATATGGTCATAACCTATTGTTGCAGTGCCGATGAACCTCACCCGGCTGTTTCCGAGAAGTTCTTCATTGCATAACGTTCTGGTCCTGATAAGAAGCGCGTCAGCATCCTTTACCTCCTGGTTCGTAATCTGTCTCCCCGGCATATAAGAAATGTCGGAAAAGGGTTCAAGAACGCCTTTCAGAAAAGGTATATTCTCATCAGCTATTATCTTTATCATCAGATCTCAAATAAAATTGAAAGATAGGTATTTCCCGCTCTTTCAGGTTGTCTGTTTCATCACACTGAATTATAACGTAATAAACCTTCAGAATATTTTGAGCTGCAGGAATTAACAAAAATCCATAATCAAGCCGGAATTATTTTTCAGGGAATCCGGCGTGAAAAATTAAAATTATTTAATATCACCCGGATAGGATTTCCAACAATTACCACGTAAGATTGTTTAGCTGAATAAAACCATGAAGAAAACAAATGCTTTTACGGTAAACGATTATATAGCAGGATTCCTGCCAGTTGAATTGATAGCAAAGATCAACAGCTTCAGGGGAATGGAAAATGAAACTAAAAATAATCCGGCAAAGGATTGACAAAAAATTCATGGATAATCTTTGGTACCATTATTGATATTTAAAACCTTGAAATTTTACAAGTCCTATTGATTAATTATTTGTACTTTTATGTCAAACAGAACCAGGTTATAAATTTAGCCGCCATGAGATCAAAATTTACCATCATTTTTATTTTTTTAGTGCCATTTATGGGAATAAAGGCACAGAAACCTATTACTGTTCTTGAAGACAGCATTATTATCGGAAGCAGTAATCTCCCGGCAATATCTGTAACAATACCTGAAGCCGATTATGATAAAGTTCTAAAATTGTGGATCAAGGAACTGCAATCAGGAACAAAATCAAAAGTCGTTGACGACAATGGAGAAATGTCAATTTTCGGAGCACGGATCAAGTCGTTAAGTTCAACTCCATTGAATGTCTTCAGTAGGCTTAACAAGCTTGACTCGATGCTTCTGCTTGTAGCCTCATTTGAGCTGAAAAAAGACCAGTATATAGAAAGAAGCGGAGGAGAGGCAGAATTTGCAAAAGCAGCAGAATATCTGAAGGAGTTTTCAAAAACCCAGTATGTCTCCGTCGCCAGGGATGAGGCTGATGCAGAGCAAAAAAAGCTTCGTGATCTGGAAAAGGAATTATCTTCGCTTGAAAACGAGAAATCGAAACTTCAAAAATCGATTCAGACTGACAAAAACAATATCCTTAGTGAACAGGAGAACATTGTAGTGCAGAAAAATGAACTTGCCATGGTAACCAATGCACTGGAGGTGCAGAGCAAAGAACTCAGTGCCATGGAAGAAGAGAATCCGGCAAAGAAAGAAAAAGCCCAGGCCGTCAAGGATCTTGAGAAGAGGCAGAAGAGGGCAGCAAATTCAATCGAGTCATCGGAAAATAAAATAAAAAGGGCCAATTCCGACATAGAAAAGGCCGAATCAGATATTCCGCGTAACGAAAAGATGCAGGACAGGGTCAGGGAACAAATAAGGGCTCAGGCTGCTGTTTTCAAAAAGTATGATGACAAGCTGAAGAGAATAAGATCATATTAGATTTATATATTTTACTTATTATTAACGTATTACATTTCAGAACAGGGTGCCGGTAACAAGGAAAAGTTTTGCATTGGCGTGTTTGGTTCTGTTCGTTTACTGTGCACCGGATGTTTTTCCGCAATCATCAGTAAAAGCAGTATTTACAAATTCTCCTCCTCATATTGACGGGTTGGTCGATGACAGAGCCTGGAACGAAGCCGGTTCGGTAAGCAATCTCTATCAGAGAGAGCCCAGGACCGGAGAAGAAATATCAGAAGAGACAGAATTCCTGTTTCTTTACGATCAGAACAATTTTTATGTAGGCATCCGGTGTCACGACGATCCCGGCAGGATCACAGCGAAGGAGCTTGCATGGGATGCAGATCTTGGCAATGATGACAGGGTCCAGGTTATTCTGGATACATATCTTGACGGCAGGAACGGGTATTGGTTCCAGATTGGTCCCAGGGGAAGCATCGGAGACGCACTGATAGGTGAAAACGGCAAGGATTTCAATAAATCGTGGGATGGGCTGTGGGATGGAAAGGCAAAAATCACGGAAAATGGATGGGAGGCTGAAATCATAATACCGTTTAAGACTCTCGGATTCAAAAAAGGGCAGGACACATGGGGATTAAAGCTGATAAGGCATATCAAGCGTAAATCAGAATCATCATACTGGCCTGCAACCACCCTGAATGCCGACAGATTTCAGATTTCAGATGCAGGCAGGATCACCGGGATTACAAATATCACACAGGGTCTGGGATTGGATCTGGTCCCTTATCTCACCGGAGGATTCAGCAAAAAACAGGAAAATGGGGCGAAGCCTGTTTTCAACGGGGGACTCGATGCTTTTTACCAGATCACTCCTTCCCTGAAGGCAGCTGTAACAATAAATACCGATTTTGCGCAAACCGAGGTTGATGAGAAGCAGATCAATCTTACAAGGTTCAGCCTTTACTTTCCCGAAAAGCGGGACTTTTTCCTGGAGGGATCCAACTATTTTACTTTCGGAATCACCGGAGACCGGGAGAATCCTCAATCCACATTGATGATACCTTTCTTTTCAAGACGACTTGGTCTGGATGCTGAAGGAAATCCCGTTCCAATAATTTACGGTGGCAAATTTACCGGTAAAGCGGGCAACTGGAATTTCGGAGCTCTCCACATAAAGGATGACAATGAATGGGGAAATCCCGGATATACTGCTGGAAGGATCTCAAGGAACTTTGGAAAGCAGTCATCGATCGGGATCATCGGAACAAACGGAAATGCGTTCTCCGGCGATCTTAACTCACTTGCAGGAATAGATCTGAGGCTGGCTAGTCCCGAAATTTCAGGCAACAGGATAATGATTGGAAACCTGTATGGTGCAAAATCATTCACAAAAGGGATCAGCGGTGACGATTATACCTTCGGAGCAGAAATTAATTATCCGAATGACCTTTTCAATTTCAGGATCGGATATCTTCAGATAGGTAACAATTTCCTGCCGGGGCTCGGATTTCTTCCAAGAAAAGATATAAGGGACTTCTATGGAGGCATCGGAATAGGTCCGCGACCGAAAGACTCCCCGATCCTTCAGGTAAAATCGGGATTTAAGTATGCTCTTATTTACAATCTTTCCCATGGAGGTCTCCAGACCGGACAGGCAGATTTTACGGCTGCCGAGATAATGTTCCTCAGTGGTGATGCTATATCGCTGTCATCACAGTTCTCATTTGAATCGCTTGATAATGAATTTGTGTTGTTCAACACTCATTATATACCTGCCGGAGATTACAGCTTCTGGAGACATTCCATCCAGCTTGCCACTGCCAAGCGGAGGAATTTATGGGCGCTGGGTAAGATATCTGCCGGTTCATTCTATTCCGGGAAACGGACTGATCTGCTGCTGCAGGGCGGATACAAGATAGTAGTGCCTGTTTATCTTGGCCTTGAGTCTGACCGTAAGTGGGTTTCTCTTCCCGACGGTGATTTTGTAGCACAGATATACCGTTTGAATCTTAACTTTCTTTTCACTCCGTCACTATCCTGGTACAATTTTGTTCAGTATGAGAACCAAAGAGAAACTATGGGATGGCAGTCACGATTTCAATGGATAATCAAGCCGGGCAAGGAGGTATTCCTTACATTCAACTCTCCGCTTATTGATCCACTTGAGCGCTTCCAGCCGGAAATTTACGAGGCAAGGGTCAAAGTTAAATATACCATCAGATTCTGACCTCTCGCTTCCATAGTTCCTTTCTCCTGAAACCGGAATTATCAGGTACTGATTCCTCAGTTTTGGACATTCATGATTACAAAGGGTAATGATCAGTCTATTATTGTCATTTCTTTCAGCAGATAGCCTGCACCTGCAAATTTATCAATAATGAAAAGGGCATATCTTATATCAAGGCTTATGTTGCGGCTCTGATCAGGATTAAAGGCCATATCGCTCGCAACTCCCTCCCAGCCCCTGTCGAAGTTAACACCTATCAGGTGACCATGGGCATTTAAGACTGGACTTCCCGAATTTCCTCCGGTAGTATGGTTGTTGGCAATAAAACAGACATTAATCTGTCCATCCCGGCCGTATCGTCCGAAATCCTTTGCCGCATACAATTCCTTTAGCCTTTTCGGCACATCATAGTCATAAATTTCAGGATTGTCTTTTTCAAGTATGCCCTTAAGGGTTGTATAATGTTTTAAATATACTGCATCTCCTGCGTAATAACCTGATATCTTTCCGAAGGCAACCCTGAGAGTCGAGTTTGCGTCAGGATATAGTATCCTTTCATCATGAAACTCCATCTGTGCTTTCATAAACAGCCTGTTTTGCTTCTGCAATTCGGCATTTAATCTGTTAAGTTCGGGTCTTATCCTGTTTGAGGTCATTTCTGCGGCACCATTTGACAGGATAAAAAACACATCCTTCTTCAGTTTCCTGACAGACCTCAGATCAAAATCATCAACGAACTGCCTGAACTTCATTTCGTCTGCAAATACAGAAGAACCGTACAGTTTTTCAGCCAGAACTTCAAAATCGCCCTTGCAGGCATCTCTTATTGTACGGTACTCCGGGACCTGCCATTTTTCATCAAGTGTCTGGCCATAAATTTTCATCAGGGCTATAAACAGCTTGCGGTCAGTCGGGCTGTCATAATCTTTGAAAAAAGATACTGAATTTTCAATCAGCCTTTTCTTAAGACTATTTATCTCTTCATTATTGCCTTTGTTTTCTACAAGGCCTGAAAGGCTTCTGAGATTCCCGGCGAAAGCAACTGCTTCAATTCCGTTCATTATCTCGCCGGTAAAGTTATTCGCAAGCAGATACTCACCCAGAACAGGATAAATCTCCCGGAAAGCAGGAAGAATTTCTCCATATTTCCTGGTCCTGGCACTGTCGGCATATATCCACTCCGATAACCGGTCCTCATATTCCCTTTCCCTTTCTATAGTTTCCATCTTTTCAAGTCCAAGGATCTCGCCGGACCACTTTTTCCATGAATTTGAAATACTCGCCTTCTTCGCGGAGTACTTAATCCTGATGAGAGGATCCGATTCCATTGCCTCGTCCATTATTTCAATCTTCCTGGTTCGTACATCAATCATTTTGGGATTGATATGGTTTTTTATCATATCTATATGATACGACGACACATACTGGTAAGTTGAACCAGGATAGCCTATGACCATTGTAAAATCACCTTCATTCATTCCTCTGAGGGAAACCGGGAAGTAAAAATGTGGTTTATACGGGACATTATCGGGTGAATATTCAGCGGGATTGTTGTCTATGTCGGCGTAAACCCTGAAAAGGGAGAAGTCTCCCGTATGACGCGGCCATACCCAGTTGTCAGTGTCTCCGCCGAATTTGCCTATTGAAGAAGGAGGAGCCCCGACAAGCCTCACATCCCTGAATATTTCATCCACAAACATGAAATACTGATTACCCATGAAAAAAGGCCTGACACTGATTTCGTAATTATTGCCCTTCCCTGCTTCAGCTACAATATTCCTTATGTTGGTGTTGATTATTCTTTCCCTCTCCCCGAAATCCATTTCATCGTTTGTCCCTGCAAGAGCTCTTTCGGTAACATCCTCCATCCGTTTAAGTATTGTAACGGTAAGGCCGGGATTAGGCAGTTCTTCCTGTGCCGACATTGCCCAGAATCCATCCGTGAGATAATCATGCTCAAGGCTGGAATGACTCTGAATTCTGCTGTAACCGCAATGATGATTTGTTATTAATAAGCCTTCAGGGGAAATAAATTCACCTGTACACCCTCCTCCGAATCGCATTACGGCATCTTTCATTGATGCTTTATTGATACTGTAAATATCTTCAGCGGTCAGCCTGAAACCTTTTTCCTGCATCAGGCGGATATTGTATTTCTCGATAAGCATAGGGATCCACATGCCTTCATCAGGCTTTGTGGCTTTTGCCTGTAATGACAGGAGTGAAAGTATTACAATTAAAAATATGTTTCTCATACCAGGATTTTTATATTCGGCTACTATTAAAGCTTTCTAAGAAATATGGCAGGGAATCTTATGTGACATTCATTATTTTAATCGCTTTCATCCCCTATTAACAACTGCAGCTGGTGGTAAACCTTTTCTACAGGCAGGCCCATGACATTGAAATATGAACCCTCAATATGACTGCAGGCGGCAAGGCCTATCCATTCCTGGATACCATATGCCCCTGCCTTGTCAAATGGCCTGTAATTGCGGACATAAAACTCTATTTCCTCAGGGGCAAGTCTTTCAAATGTCACTTTTGTCGAGGAATAAAAGGACCTTAATCCCCTTATTGACAGCAGGCAGACGCCGGTTATCACCTCATGGGTATTTCCCGAGATCTCGCTAATGATCTCCATTGCTGCTTTTTCATCTGAAGGTTTGTCGAGCACCCTGTTATTGCACCAGACAATTGTATCGGCTGTAATTATGATCTCATCATCCTGTACCTGATCACGGAAAGTTTCTGCTTTTATTGCTGCCAGGTGCAAGGCTATCTCCGCACCCTTCAGTCCGTCGGGATAATCTTCGTTCCAGTCATGGGTGACAACATCAAACCTGATCCCAAGGTCTTCAAGCAACTGTTTTCGCCTGGGTGACCGTGATGCAAGAATTATCCTGTGCCTGTTGATTTCTTCGAGGACCATATCAGACCAGATTCCAGGTTATAATAAATTTAACCAGTACTGAATACAGTACCCCGGCCAGCATTATTATCTTCATTGTCCTGCTGGCAAGATGCAATTGTTTTCTGTTCTTACTTACTATCAGCTGATAAATTACAAACAATAACGGAATCACAACAGCAGCTGACAGATAGATCAGGGTATATTTATCAGAAAGAAAAAAATGCCAGACGAGAAAGAGAAGAACAATTGTGATTATAATGAGGCATATTGAAAGGATTTTGGAAGTAAGTACCCCTATAACTACGGGAATGGTATTACGTCCGTATGCTATATCGCCCTCGAAATCTTCAATATCCTTGATTATCTCACGGGTAAGTGTTGTAATGAAAGCGAATAATGCGAAACCTCCAATCCAGTAAAACAATATTGAAAGGTTGGGAGGTGCCATGGACTTAACGCTGTAATACCTGTATAATGCCGGCCATTCATAAAAAACCACGAGCATCGGAACCATTGCGGTCAGCACTGAAACAACCAGGTTCCCGACGAGAAACTGTCTCTTATAGCTTGCCGAATAGAAATAAAGAAGCCCTGAAACTATCAGGAAGATTGTACCAAACCATAAATAACCTGCTTTCCATGATATATAAAAACCTGCCGCAACACCCGCAGCATTAAGGATATTATGCCACATCAATGCTTTCTTCCTGGGGATAGCTGTGCCCACGATCACTTCTCCCTTGTTTATCAGGTCGGTTTTAATATCAAAGTAGTCGTTTATAACATAACCTCCGGCTGTTATCATAAGGGTTGCAAGTACAAGGATTGCAAAATCGTACCATGGAAATTTCAGCACGAGCGGAATTTCTCCTTCCTGTCCGTGAATAAGTACGACTGTAATTTTGCTTATTACAGGTTCAATAATGGCATACCGCATTAGTACCATCGTAAAGACGATCAGCAGCAGGTTCTGCCATCTCACAAGCTTAAAAAATGCTTTCATAGCTACCAGGAGTAAGCATCATCATCGAGCCATTTATCGTGTAATCTTAAGACCTGTTCAACCACATCCCTGACGCAGCCTTCTCCTCCTTTTTTATCTGAAATATACAAGGCTACCTGTTTTATTTCACTGTCGGCATCAGAGGGACATACCGGGATGCCTGCCACTTTCATTACGGTGAGGTCAGGAATGTCATCTCCCATGAAAAGCACTTCCGATTCATCCAGGTTGTATTTCTTCAGAAAAACCCTGAAATGTTCGAGTTTGGAACGGCTATTCAGAAACACATCGGTTATCCCAAGTGATTTTAATCTTTTAAGATATTCTTTTGAGTTACTGCCTGAAATGATCCCTATGTGATACCCTTTTTTTACTGCAAGCTGCAAGGCATACCCATCACGCAGATTGACAGTCCTGTTGGGAACTCCGAAAACGTTCAGACTTATAGTCTGGAGCGACATAACGCCGTCAATATCAAAGACAAATGCTTTTACTTTAACCAGGGCTTCCTTGAAATTAGTCATTTATGTTCTTTTTATGAAAACTCATGATAGAATCTGTTACTTCCCTGTAAATGTTTTGCAGATCAGGTGAGAAAGATAGCAATTTAAAATGACTTTTAATAGTTTCAAGATCTGATCTGACGGCAGGGCCTGTCTGTGAGTTCTCCGGTCCATTTTCAATGGCTTTCATTACGGTCTCATTCAGAAGAGGAACCAGCACTTCGAAATTAAATCCTGCCATGGAGGCAATCTCTTTGCCTGACACCAGCATATGGTTTATGAAGTTGTTTACAAAGACAGCAGAAAGATGGAGCATTCTCCTGCTTTTCTCATCGGTGAAATGCACTTTTGATCCGAATGATTCAGCCAATCTGCAAAGAATAGAGGCGGTCTCATCATCACTGCCTTCAATGAAAAACGGGACCTCGCCGAATCTGATTTTCCTACCCACGGTAAAAGTCTGAAGGGGATAAAACACCCCCACATGCCTGAAATTTTGAGGGAAAACATCAAGTCCTGCACTACCTGCGGTATGTGCAACTATTGTGTTATTGCCGCATTTTATGCTGTCTGCGATAATTCTGATTTTGTTGTCAGGTACCGCTATCAGTATAAGGTCGGTATCCGACTCAAAATCAGGAACCACCGACCAGGAGGCGTTGCATGATTCAGCCAGGGAGCGGCAGCTCTCCTCTGTTTTCGAAACTATACTGATTATTTTATAGCCTGAACCGTATAGTTCTGAACATAAAGCCCTGGCCACTTTTCCGGCCCCCACGAATGAAATTCCCGGTTTTCCCATCAGAATTTTTTTCAGAAATATACAAAATAGATATAAAAACGAAGGTGTCCTTTTGAGACACCTTCTGCTTATCGTGTTAATTACTTCAGGCCTGAGCTGTAGGACCACCGAAAGTAAGCGGCAGCACTGGGGCTGATCCCTTTACTTCCTTTATCTTTCCATGCACGGCCTCATACTTGGAGATATTATCCTGAAGGGCTGCAACCAGCCTTTTGGCATGTTCCGGAGTGAGAATAATACGTGATTTGACCTGTGCCTTTGGTATTCCAGGCATTATCCTTACAAAATCTATTACAAATTCTGATGATGAATGAGTTATTACCGCGAGATTTGAATATGTTCCCTGAGCAATCTCTTCATTCAGCTCAATACTGATCTGATTAGGATTTTTCTGGTCTGACATATACAGAATTTTTAGTTACTATTTGCCAACTACCGTATCAACTTCAACAGGAACATTTCCTGAAATGTTTTCGTATTCCTCAAGCGATCCTACTATAATGCTGTTGTATTCACGCTGCCCGGTACCTGCAGGTATAAGGTGACCAACGATCACGTTTTCCTTCAGTCCTTCGAGTTTATCCACCTTGCCGAGGATAGCCGCTTCATTAAGTACTTTGGTAGTCTCCTGGAAGGAGGCTGCCGAGAAGAAGCTGTTGGTCTGAAGTGCAGCCCTGGTGATACCCTGAAGAACCTGATTAGATGTTGCAGGGACTGCATCACGTGCTTCCACGGTCTTAAGGTCGCGGCGCTTCAGCATTGAATTTTCATCCCTCAGTTTTCGGGCAGTGACGATCATACCGGGTTTCAGGGTCTGGGAATCACCCGAATCAACAATGTATTTTTTTCCATAGATCCAGTCATTCTCATCCATGAATTCGAGCTTATCAACAACCTGACGTTCAAGGAATTTAGTATCACCCGGATCAACGATCTCAACCTTGCGCATCATCTGGCGAACAATAATTTCAAAGTGTTTATCATTTATCTTAACACCCTGCAGACGATATACTTCCTGAATCTCATTAACAATATATTCCTGGACTTTTGTGGGCCCCTTAATTGCAAGGATATCTGATGGTGTTATTGCGCCATCGGAAAGAGGAACACCTGCTTTTACGTAGTCGTTCTCCTGTACCAGAATCTGTTTTGAAAGGGGAACCAGATATTTCTTGATTTCATCTGTTTTTGATTTGATTGAAATCTCCCTGTTGCCCCTCTTGATTTTACCGAAGGTCACTTCTCCGTCAATCTCCGATACAATAGCAGGATTGGATGGATTACGTGCCTCGAATAGTTCCGTCACCCTGGGCAGACCTCCCGTGATATCACCCGACTTACCTACCGCCCTTGGAATTTTTGCCAGAACCTCACCGGCATCAACCATCCTATCCGTTTCAACAACAAGGTGAGAACCGACAGGGAGGTTATATAACCTCAGCTCTTCATTTTTCGGACCCATTATCTTGATAGCCGGATTTTTGGTTTTATCCCTGCTTTCGATGATCACCTTCTCCTTAAAACCTGTCTGTTCGTCAGATTCCTCGCGGAATGTGATGCCTTCGATCAGGTAATCATAAGCAATTTTCCCCCCGACTTCAGCAATAATCACAGCGTTAAATGGATCCCATTCACATATAAGTTTTCCCTTTTCAACTTCCTGTCCGGGTTTTACATATAGCTTTGACCCATAAGGAACGGTGTGTGTGGTGAGCGCTATACCTGTTTTCTTGTCGATAATCCTTAGTTCAGCGAGCCTTCCGATCACGATGTCGATATCTCCCTTTTCCGGATCTTTTTTCGGTACTGATCTGAGCTCTTCGATCTCGGCAATTCCGCTGTAACGTGCCACAAGACGTGATTCAGTAGTAATATTTGATGCTGTTCCACCGACGTGGAATGTACGGAGAGTAAGCTGAGTACCGGGTTCTCCGATACTCTGTGCAGCGATTACTCCCACTGCCTCACCTTTCTGAACCATTCTTCCGGTAGCCAGGTTTCGTCCGTAGCATTTTGCACAAACGCCTCTCTTTGATTCGCAGGTCAGCACCGAACGTATTTCAACCTGTTCAATAGGTGATTCTTCAATCTTCCTTGCGAGTTCTTCCGTGAGTTCCTGTCCTGATTCCACTATCAGTTCTCCTGTAAGCGGATGATATACATTGTGTACTGTAGTACGGCCAAGTATCCTTTCATAAAGCGATTCGACAACCTCCTCATTTTTCTTGATTGCAGTGGCAACAAGGCCTCTGAGGGTGCCGCAGTCTTCTTCATTGATGATGACATCCTGTGAAACGTCGACAAGACGTCGCGTCAGATATCCTGCATCAGCCGTCTTAAGTGCAGTATCAGCAAGACCTTTACGTGCACCATGTGTTGAGATAAAGTATTCGAGTACTGAAAGTCCCTCCTTGAAATTTGAAAGAATCGGGTTTTCAATGATCTCTGAGCCCGTTGAACCTGACTTCTGTGGTTTAGCCATAAGTCCCCTCATACCTGACGGCTGGCGGATCTGCTCTTTGGAACCCCTTGCACCGGAGTCGAGCATCATATAGACAGAATTGAATCCCTGCTTGTCGGCTGAGAGTTGTTTCATCAGCGACTGTGTCAGCCTTGCATTGACATGGGTCCAGATATCGATGATCTGGTTGTAACGTTCATTGTTGGTGATAAATCCCATGCTGTAGTTGTTAAGCACTTCTTCAACCTGCTCATAGCCCTCAGTAACGAACTTTGTTTTTTCTTCAGGAATAATAACATCATCGAGATTGAAAGAAAGGCCTCCCTTAAATGCTGAGTAGAATCCCAGGTTCTTTATTGCATCGAGGAACGCTGCAGTTTTTGCCGTTCCGGCAAGTTTAAGAACGTGTCCGATGATGTCCCTGAGTGATTTTTTGGTAAGGATTTCATTTATATAACCTACTTCTGACGGCACATACTGGTTGAATATTACCCTGCCGACAGTCGTTTCAACAAGGTGATTGATGAATTCACCGTCAATCCTGTCATTTACCTTAACTTTAATAAATGCATGAAGGTCAACCTTGTTTTCATTATATGCAATATTTACTTCCTGGGGTGAGTAGAAAACAAGTCCTTCTCCCCTTACTTTTTCAGTTGCAGTGCTTTTCCTTCCCTTGGTAATATAGTAAAGTCCAAGTACCATGTCTTGCGAGGGTACTGTTATCGGAGCGCCGTTTGCAGGATTAAGAATGTTATGGGATGCAAGCATAAGCATCTGGGCTTCCAGGATAGCGCCATTTCCAAGTGGAAGGTGGACTGCCATCTGGTCGCCATCGAAGTCAGCATTGAAAGCGGTACATACCAGAGGATGCAGCTGAATGGCTTTACCTTCGATGAGTTTGGGCTGAAATGCCTGGATACCTAGCCTGTGCAAAGTAGGAGCACGGTTCAGAAGAACAGGATGGCCCTTGAGAACATTCTCAAGGATATCCCATACGACAGGATCCTTCCTGACAACAATCTACTTGGCAGATATTACTCTTTTAACAATTCCACGTTCAATAAGCTTGCGGATGATGAAAGGCTTGTACAGTTCTGCTGCCATATCTTTCGGAAGTCCGCATTCATGAAGGTCCAGTTCCGGTCCCACAACGATAACCGAACGTGCTGAATAGTCAACCCTTTTTCCGAGCAGATTCTGACGGAAACGTCCCTGCTTGCCTTTCAGGCTGTCGCTAAGTGATTTCAACGGCCGGTTGGCATCAGTCTTTACAGCGTTGGCTTTTCGTGAGTTGTCAAAAAGCGAGTCAACGGCTTCCTGAAGCATTCTTTTCTCGTTACGGAGAATTACTTCCGGAGCTTTTATCTCTATAAGCCTTTTCAGGCGGTTATTTCTGATAATTACACGCCTGTAAAGATCATTAAGGTCGCTTGTTGCAAACCTGCCACCATCAAGAGGTACCAATGGCCTGAGTTCAGGCGGAATTACGGGGACCACCTTTATGATCATCCACTCGGGTTTGTTCACATGCTTTGAGTCCCTGAATGCCTCAACAACCTGAAGTCGTTTCAACGCTTCATTCTTCCTCTGCTGTGAAGTTTCCGTATTTGCCCTGTGGCGGAGTGTATATGACAATTCATCAAGATCAATCCGGGTGAGAAGCTTGTACAATGCTTCAGCTCCCATGTCTGCCACGAACTTGTCGGGGTGATTATCTTCAAGGTACTGATTTTCCTTGGGAAGGGATTCTGTTATTTCAAGGTATTCTTCCTCGGTAAGGAAATCGAGATATTTGACACCATCAACCGCCTTTATGCCGGGATTAATTACAACGTACCTTTCGTAATAGATTATTGAATCGAGCTTCTTAGTCGGAAGACCAAGAAGGTAGCCGATTTTGTTGGGCAATGAGCGGAAATACCAGATATGTGCAATCGGGACTACCAGTGAAATATGGCCCATTCTTTCGCGACGCACCTTTTTCTCAGTTACTTCAACCCCGCATCTGTCGCAAACAATCCCTTTATAACGAATCCTTTTGTATTTGCCGCAATGACATTCGTAATCCTTCACCGGACCGAAAATTCTTTCGCAAAAGAGGCCATCGCGTTCCGGCTTATAAGTACGGTAATTTATAGTTTCAGGCTTCAGCACTTCTCCGCTCGACCTGTCGAGGATCTCTTCCGGAGAAGCAAGACCTATTGAGATCTTTGAGTAACTTGTTTTTGTTTTGTTATCTCTTCTGAATGACATATACTGAAATTTATTTATTCAAACTAATAATCAGTTGATACATGATAATTAATCAAGTATAACGCTTAATCCCAATCCCCTGAGTTCGTGAAGCAATACGTTCAACGATTCCGGAATGCCCGGCTGAGGCATTGGTTCTCCTTTGACAATAGACTCATAAGCTTTAGCCCTGCCGACCACGTCATCCGATTTTATGGTGAGTATTTCCTGGAGAATGTGGGCAGCACCGAATGCTTCAAGCGCCCATACTTCCATTTCACCAAACCTCTGACCTCCGAACTGTGCTTTACCACCAAGTGGTTGCTGGGTGATAAGCGAATATGGTCCGATGGAACGCGCATGCATTTTGTCATCAACCATATGACCAAGTTTAAGCATATAGATCACGCCGACAGTGGCAGGCTGATCAAATCTCTCACCTGTTCCTCCGTCATACAAATATGTCTTACCATATTTGGGCAATCCTGCTTTCTCGGTATATTCAGTGATCTGGTCGATTGTTGCACCGTCGAAAATAGGTGTTGAAAACTGAAGACCCAGTTTTTGTCCGGCCCAGCCAAGAACTGTTTCATATATCTGGCCGAGGTTCATCCTGGAGGGAACGCCAAGAGGATTGAGTACAATATCTACAGGTGTTCCGTCTTCAAGGAAAGGCATGTCTTCCTGGCGCACGATCCTGGCCACAATACCTTTGTTTCCATGGCGGCCTGCCATTTTATCTCCCACTTTGACCTTGCGTTTCTTGGCGATATAGACTTTTGCAAGCCTTACAATACCTGCTGGCAGCTCGTCTCCTATTGTAATGTTGTATTTCTTCCGCTTGTAGATCCCGTCGACCTCCTTGTACTTTATGATGTAGTTATGAAGAAGCTGCTTAATGCTGTCGTTCTTCTTCTTGTCGGTGGTCCATTTGTTAGGATTGATATTCAGGTAGTCAATCTCCTGAAGTTGTTTCAGGGTGAACTTGCTTCCTTTAGGGATAATATCAACATTCAGGTAGTCTTTTACGCCCTGAGAGGTTTTTCCGTTTACAAGGATAAAGAGTTTATCCACAAGCCTTGCCTTCAGGTCTTCTACGCTCCTGTTGAATTCTGCTTCGATCTTGTCGAGAAGGGGTTTTTCGACAGCCTTGGCTTTTCTGTCCTTTATTGCCCTGGTAAACAATTTTTTATCAATAACAACCCCTTCTAGCGACGGGCCTGCCTTAAGTGAAGCGTCCTTAACATCGCCGGCCTTGTCGCCGAAGATAGCTCGCAGGAGTTTCTCTTCGGGTGAAGGATCAGATTCTCCTTTGGGAGTGATCTTTCCGATAAGTATGTCTCCCGGCAGGATATGAGCTCCGATCCTGATCAGACCGTTCTCGTCGAGGTTTTTTGTTGCCTCTTCGCTTACATTCGGAATATCTGAAGTCAGCTCTTCGAGGCCCCGCTTGGTATCACGCACCTCAAGCAGATATTCGTCTATGTGCACAGATGTAAACATATCTTCCTGGACAACCTTTTCGGAGATAACAATAGCGTCCTCGAAGTTGTAACCTTTCCATGGCATAAAGGCCACCTTAAGATTTCTGCCCAGGGCGAGTTCTCCGTTCTTTGTACCGAAGCCCTCGGTGAGTACCTGTCCTTTTGTTACCTTTTCACCCTTTTTGACAACGGGGATAATATTTATACAG
>CAZTDW010000031.1:0-26402 GCA_964611835.1 uncultured Rikenellaceae bacterium
ACAGGGTAAAAGCCTAAAGCAGAGAATACATACCAGGCAGATGTTTGCCCGTTATCCTCATCACCACAATACCCATCGGGAGTAGGCTTATACATACGGTTCATGGTTTCTCTTGCCCAATGCTGGGTTTTCCATGGCTGACCGGCATAGTTATATAAATAGATCATGTGCTGTATAGGCTGGTTACCATGTGCATACTGGCCCATATTAGCGATCTGCATTTCCCGTATTTCATGTATCACACCGCCATAGTAAGTATCATCAAATACCGGTGGCATAATAAATACGGAGTCCAGCATGGTAATAAAATCTTTACGGCCGCCCATTAAGTCAATCAGCCCCTGTACATCGTGAAAAACACTCCAGCTGTAATGCCAGCTATTGCCTTCGGTAAAAGCATCACCCCATTTATAAGGGCTGAAAGGTGACTGAAAGGAGCCGTCAATTTTTCTGCCCCGCATCAGTTTTCTTCCCGGATCAAACACATTTTTATAATTCATTGCCCTTTGCCTGAATTTGCTGATCTCCTCCTGCGGACGATCAAGCTCTTCTGCCAGCCTTGAGATGCAGAAGTCTGCGTAAGCATATTCAAGCGTCCGGGCAACATTTTCATTGATGCTGGCGTCATATGGCACATAACCCAGATCATTATAGTACTCTGCACCATATCTTCCCACTGATCTTACCGGCCCGACGCCTTCTGTATTCTTCAATACAGCCTCGTACAGAGTCTGGATATCATACCCCCGTATTCCTTTGAGCCAGGAATCTGCGATCAGAGATGCTGAATTGGATCCGATCATGCAGTCGCGATGACCCGGGCTTGCCCACTCAGGGAGCCATCCGCTTTCCCTGTAAGTATTTGCAAGGCCTTCCATTATCTGACTGTTCAGTTCGGGATACATAAGAGTCAGAAATGGGAAAAGAGATCTGAACGTGTCCCAGAATCCATTGTCGGTGAACATGTATCCCGGCAGTACTTCACCGTTATAAGGGCTATAGTGAACTATTTCATTCTGCTGGTTTATTTCATAGAATTTCCGCGGGAACAAAAGTGTCCGGTAAAGGCACGAATAAAATGTTCTCTGCTGATCGGGGGTTCCTCCTTCTATTTTAATGCGGTTAAGCTTGTCGTTCCATGTTTTTCTTGCTTCTTCACTGACTGTTTCGAGATCTTTCCCTGCAATTTCCCGTGAAAGGTTAAGGGCTGCCTGTTCAGGGCTTATAAAGGAGGATGATATCCTTACATTGATTTTTTCATCCCTGGAAGTTTTAAAGCCCAGTACCGCACCCACATGATCACCTTCGGCATCAGAAGTATTAATATTCAGGGTGTTGCCGTTCCATGTATGGGAAGAGGAGAAATCACTGTCAAAGACGGCCACAAAATAATTATGAAAGTTTGAGGGAACTCCTCCGTGGTTGTTCCTGCAATATCCTATTACTTTTCGTTCTTCAGGGATGATCTTAACCATTGATCCCATGTCGAAAGCATCTATTATGATGTATGACGAATCATTATGCGGGAATGTGAATCGTAAGATGGCGGAGCGATCGGTGGGAGAGATTTCGGCAGTAATGTCGTAGTCGGCCAGATAGACGCTATAATAGTAAGGTTTTGCAATCTCAGACTTATGTGAGAACCATGAAGCCCTGTCTTCTCCCCTGAATTTTATGCTTCCTGTGTATGCCATCAGTGAGAAAGAGGCGTAGTCATTTATCCAGGGACTTGGCTGATGTGTCTGCTTTATTCCCTGTATTTTGTAATCGTCATATGCATAGATCCACCCGTTGTTCATCCCCCTTGTTTGAGGTGTCCAGAAATTCATTCCCCAGGGAAGGGCTATAGCGGGATAGGTATTTCCGGCTGAAAGGCTGAATTCCGAGTCGGTTCCCATAAGGGGATTGACCAGGTCGGCCGGCTGGATGTCCGGTTGGCAATCCTTTTCCCGGCAGCAACCGTTAATAAGGATCAGCACTGTAAATATCAAATAATTAAATGCATAATTCTTTTTCATCTGCAATTCTTTAGTTTTAATATATAAGTTACTTATATATTATGTTTTATATATATTAAGAATCTTATATATTGTTTTTCTATAATATTCCGGCATTTAAAAGCTTTTCAAACACCAACTCAGGTGTAAGCCAGATCATACATGCATGATCCCCCCTCCTGCACGTGCCTTTACCATAAACCGTACATGGCCTGCATGTGAGCTCCCCAGCCGGAATACGTATGAAATATTCCTCCGGCTGTCCCCACGCTCCAAACCCTGTCACAGGATCCGTTGCTCCCCATATAGATACCACTTTTACTCCTGCAAGAGATGCCATATGCATATTGGATGAATCCATCGATATCATGAAACTAAGCCTTTTCATAAGCGCCAGCTCCTCATCCAGAGTCATCTTTCCCGCTGTCAGAAATGATCCCGGAATCTTTTGTTGAAGCAAACGAAGCTTTTCCGATTCCTCAATTCCACCAAAAAGCCAGAAACGGACTTCATAACTTTCGCTGATCTTCCCCAATAACTTAACCATATACTCCTCAGGCCACATCTTAAGCAAATGTTTTGCATAAGGAGCTACCCCTATGTTCAGACCTCCCCCGATAGCTGCAGCTCTCGGAGCAAAAGCCTCCGAACCTTCTGAAGGAAAGATCCAGGGCCCTTCAGGCAGGGTTATATTGAAACCTGCCCTTGCAAAAGTTTCTGAATACCTGGTAACCGAATGCTTAAGCTGTCCCGTTTTCTTCCCTCTTATAAGCAATCTTTTTTCCCTTCGTCCTTTGTCTATCTTATGAGTCCGGATACCAGCCATCATGAAAAGCAACCTCAATATCTTTGTCCTTATGACATCATGCAGGTCCACAACAAGATCAATCTTTCCTTCTCTCCTTAAATCGCCGAAAAGGCGGAAAATCCCTGAAAGTCCACTGTGCCTTCCTTTAAAGTCAGGGGAAAAAAGCTCCAGGTTTTCTGAAGCCCTGAAGAATGAGCCAAAGGCCTTCCGTGTAACAAGTATTATTTTAATGTCCTTATATTGCTCTCCAAATCCCCTTATCACCGGAGTAAGAAGGGCGACATCACCCATTGCCGATGTTCGCAATACAAGCAGACGCATTTCAATATTTTTCGTATGATTTCTCCTCAATAAGGTCTGAGGAGGTTTTCAGATTGATCGCTCTCTTGATCTCTGATCTCTTGTCATTATTGAAATATACGGAACGGGCTGTCTGGATAAAATCGCTGCCAAATTCCTTACATTTCTCAAGATCCCTTATTTTGTCCTCGATGTCCCACAAATCACAATTTACCTTATAAAGTTCAAGATACAATGGATCCTCCTGACTCAAGATCGTGGCGGAAGCTGTTCTGAGGATCTCATATTCTTTCCGAAGGTTTTTCAGTTTTTCCGGATCCCTGATCCTTTCAAGCTTAATCTGAATAATCGTTAGCTTATCAATTATTTCACCGTTTGATACTTCTATCTTCATTTACCAGTTTTTAACCTTATCAAATTTAATCTCTTTTATCAAAGGAACAAACCCGGCTCTTTGGTATCCGCTCTGAATGCGAATATTTTCCCAAGCCGCATTCCTGTCTCAAAAATTAATTAATAATCAAATAAATACAGTAAAAGATCCGATTCCCCGGGAAGACGTACTCCTAATAAGGATCAATATCAATGGCAATTCTGAGTGAAGAGGCTCCCTTTTCTTTTTCCAGTCTTACTGTTGCCTCCGAGATCATACGCTTGGCATTTGCAACAGGTTTGTCCCTTTCAAGTTTTATCAGAATTGTTTTGATGTACCATGACTGGATCCGGGATATCAGTGGAAATTCTGGGCCCAGAACTCTTTTGCCAAACGCAGACTTCAGGTCATTTCCAAGGATATTTGAAAAATCATTCAATGCGCTTCTGTCCTTGTGCTTGATACTTATCCTGATCATCCTGCAGAAGGGAGGATAGTTGAATGCCTTTCTCTCTTCTGTCTGCATCCTGAAAAGATTGCTGTAATCGTGGTTCAGGACGAGCCTTATTATTTTGTTGTCCGGATCTGATGTCTGGATGATAACCCTTCCCTGTTTTTGCCTTCTTCCGGCCCGTCCGCTTACCTGTTCCAGGAGCTGAAAACTCCTCTCATGTGCCCTGAAGTCGGGAAAATTAAGAAGATTATCGGCATTCAGTACTCCCACAACGGTAAGATTTTCAAAATCAAGTCCTTTAGAAATCATCTGGGTCCCTATTAAGATATCGGTCCGCCTGTCTTCGAATGCCTCAATTATCCTGTTGAATGAATCCTTGCCCCTGGTTGTATCCTGATCCAGACGGGCCACCCGGGCTGAAGGAAAAACAATTTTGATCTCATCCTCTATTTTCTCCGTACCGAATCCTCTGGTCATAAGACCGGGAGAATTGCAGTTTCCGCAATGTGAAGGTATGGGTGCTGAATAGCCGCAATAATGGCAGATGAGCCTGTTAATCCCCCTGTGGTATGTTAAGTTAACCGAGCAATGGATGCATTTCGGTATCCATCCGCACTCAGGGCAGTCAAGGTATGGAGCGAATCCTCTCCTGTTCTGAAAAAGAATGATCTGCTCCTGGTTCTCCAATGCTTCATCCATCGCCTCCAGAAGCTGGGGAGTAAAGTGGGAGGTCATCAGCTTTTTCCTGTAGGCCTCACGGGTATTTGCAAGAATGATCTCAGGCAGATTAATAAATCCGTATCTTTCATTCAGTTTCACCAGTCCATATTTGCCACTTACTGAATTATAATAGCTTTCAATTGAAGGAGAGGCCGATCCGAGTACTGTTCTGGCGCCATGAAGGCCTGCCAGAATAATTGCGGTATCGCGTGCATGATATCGTGGAGCGGGATCATGCTGTTTATATGATGAATCCTGTTCTTCATCAACGATTATCAGTCCCAGATTCCTGAAAGGGAGAAAAAGGGCCGACCTGACACCGATAACAAGACGGTATCCGCTTTCCGTGTCTGCAGATGAGACCCTGTTACGTATTTCCACTTTCTCTGCTTCACTGAATCTTGAATGATATACGCCTGTGACATGCCCGAAATGTTTTCTTAGCCTGCTGATAATCTGTGTGGTCAGAGCAATCTCGGGAAGCAGGTACAGAATCTGCCTGCCCTGTTTCAGCTGCTCATCAATAAGATGAATATATATTTCAGTTTTTCCGCTTGATGTTACTCCGTGAAGAAGAACGATGCCTTTCTCAGCAAACAGATCTTTGATCCTTGCCAGAGCTTGTGTCTGGGATTCGGAAAGGAGTTTAAGAGATTCCTTTTGATTTTCATAGTTATTAAGCCGGCTGGTCTCTAGCATTACAGGAGCCAGTATTTTTTTCCTTGCAAGAGACTCCAGGACCGCCGGAGTGACCCCTGATTCCTTAAGCAGCTGTGATTTTTTTACCGGAATTACCGGTGATCCCCCTGCATATCCGCTCAGTTTCAGATAAGCAATAAAAAGATCGCGCTGTTTTGGAGATTTGACCAGCTTGTCAAGGATCAGATTAAGATCTTCCTCTGACCTCTCACATGAGATCTGAATAAAAGTTTCTTCCTTTGGCTTGTATTTTTCATGCACCGGTTCAGCGGTCACACCTTCGAGACACAGGATCGAGGGTAATGCTGCCTTCATTACTTCACCCGGAGTGCACATATAGTATTCGGATATCCATAACCATAATTTAATCTGGATCTCATCGGCGACAGGGAAGCTATCAAGGATATCCGTTATTGGTCTGATATTATCTGAAACCGGAGGTGCGTTGTGTATTCTGGCAACAATTCCGGAATAAAGTTTTCTGTTGCCGAGTTGTACGAGGACTCTTGTACCGGGCATGACCCTGCCGGCAAACTCCTCCCCGATGCGGTAGGTAAGCATTCCCTTCACCGCCAGAGGCAATATGATATCGGCAAAATGATTTTCCATCATCAGCGGTAGACAGGGATAACCTTGACTGTCAGGAAGATTTTATGAAGCCCGACATTACCGTAAGCAGATGTTCTTTTCTGATGGGTTTGATCAGGCATGCATCACACCCCGCTTCGAGAATGATATCCTTATCATCTTCAAATATAAAAGCTGTTTGGGCAATAATGGGAATATCTCCCCGGATCTTCCGTATTTCCCTGGTAGCTTCTATGCCATTCATTTCAGGCATTTGCATATCGAGGAGTACCAGGTCAATATCTGTAACTTTTTTCAGGATATCAATTGCTTCAAAACCCGACCGGGCGGCAAAAGTTTCGATTCCTGTTTCAGTGAGGACCCGCTCAAGATAAAGAAGTATGTCTTTGTTGTCATCCACTATAAGGCATTTTTTGCCCCTCCAGTTAACCTGATAACCCAGACTATCCTGTGGTATTATTTTTGATTTCATTCTTGTGCTTCCGCCAGCGGGTCTGTATGGAAGAGAAAAACTGAATTCTGAACCTACACCCTTTTCTGACTGAACATAAATTCTGCCACCCATCCTCTCAATGACCTCTTTTGCAAGAGTCAGTCCGACACCCAGTCCTTCAAACGGTCGGTGATGACCATCAATCTCCTGTCTGAATTCCTCAAAAATATGGTTGAGATTTTCCTTATTGATCCCTATTCCGGTATCCCTGATCCTGAAAACCAGATTATCATTTTCCCTGCTGCATGTAAGCTGAATGGATCCTTCCAGAGTGAATTTCACCGCATTGTCCATCAGGTGATTCAGGACGCGCTTAAGCCATATCCTATCTGTAAAGACAAGGTCATTTTCAATCTCCAGAAGATTCTTTACAATTACAATAATGGATTTTTCATTCCTCCTGATAACCTTACGGGCTTCATCGACAATTTCGTTTACAATTGAATTTATCGAAGCTTCTTCATAGGTAATCTCAATCTGTGCACTCTCAAGCCTTGATAGATCAATTATGTCTCCGATAATCTGGAGAAGTTTTTCGCTGTTATGATTGATATGCTCAATATACTCTTCCTTAACTTCATTGGTCAGATCGTTTGATAATAGCAGATTGGCAAATCCAACCACACTGTTGAGCGGAGTTCTGATCTCGTGGGAAATGTTTGCAAGGAAGCTGGATTTAAGCCGGTTGCTGGCCTCAGCCTCCACGTTGGCCTTGATCAGTTCCTCATGTACTTTTTTAAGTGCGGTGATATCTCGTGATATTGTCAGGGCACCAATGGTTTCACCTTCATCGTTCTTTACAACCACCGACCGGGTCGACAAATTTACATAATGCCCGTCCTTGTGTCTTAACCGGAGTTCCGACTCAAAAAATCCCTTTGAACTGAGAGCAGAAGTTCTTTTCTTTTCATAATCCTGGTCTTCAGGATGCAACACATCACTGATCTTTAATAACTCATATTCTTTCTGTGAATATCCTATTACCGAGTAAAAAGCAGGATTTGTAATTTTCAGATTCCAGTTCCTGTCATAGAAAGAGATCCCATCATCGGCTGATCTTATGAGCATCCGGTAGAATACTTCAGAATTGCTGTATTCTCTTTTTATTTCATCCTTCTGAGATAAAAGTTCAAGATTCGCTTTCTTTAGATCCTGATTGATATCTTCAACCTGCTTGTTTCTGGCAGCAAGCTCCCTGTTCGAATTTCTGAGTTTGGATGAAAAAACCACTACCATTATGCATGCAGCAACCAACAAAAGCATGAGGGCAATGATGTAGGCAGGTACCGGACTCAGGATAATCCCGTAAGTATGACTTACAGAGGCAGATATCATATGAGATGAAGCAATGGCTGACTGGATTGGGAACATCAAAACCAGACTGGCAAAACAAAAAATAAACCGGAAACCTGTTTTAATTTTTTTATGCCAGTATGTACGGGTCATGGATAGAAAATAGTGAATGAAAAATCAATTAACTTTCAGCATAGAATATGATACAAATATAAAAAATGCCTGATTACTTGGCCCCTGAATGTTGGCAAAATATTACACAAAAATTGCTAAATTGCCAACAAATAATAAGTTATAATGGAACGAGAAAAGAATCAGTTTTCCGGAGGAAGGAGGTACAAAAACGATGAGATAACGGTTTACTGGAAGCCTGATGCATGCGTGCATGCATCATACTGCTACAGGGAGCTGATTGAGGTCTTTGATCCTGGAAGGAGACCCTGGGTTGATATGAACGGATCGACTACCGAAAGGATTATTGAGGTTGTGAACATGTGTCCGACCGAAGCGCTTACATGGAAATGGAATGATGAATCAAAGAACACTGATGTCGAAATTGATCAGACCAATCATGTAAAATTCAGAAGGCCGGAACTTATGGCTCCGGAAGAGACCAGGGATGAGATCAGACCCATTTCAGTAAAGATTATGCCTGACGGTCCGGTTGTAATCAGGGGAAATTTCAGTTTTCGCTACAATGGAAAGGAAAAGAATATCACAAACGGAATTATATCAGTATGCCGGTGCGGACGCACCAATCATATGCCATTCTGTGATGGCACTCACAGAAAAATAGGTTTTGAGGATAAATGATGAATATGGAAAAAGAAGAAAAAGAAGAAAATGCCGAAGCTGCAGCCATAGTTGAGGTAATTGATGGTGGTCCGCTAAGGATCGCAGGGAAAATCAACCTCTGGGATCTGAAAAGAGATACTACGGAAAATCCTTCCGAAGTTTTTCTATGCAGGTGCGGCAGATCATCAAACAAGCCTTATTGTGATGATTCACACAAAAAATGATTGAGAGGAATCCTGCGCGGTCAATTGCTCTGAACCGAGTTAAGTACTTTTCCTACAGCTTCCGCCGCCTCACCGAATGATATGGCAGAGATTACCGATAGTCCTGAATTATCGATAATCTCCCTGGCTTCCGCCGCATTTGTTCCCTGTAGTCTGACCACAACCGGGATCCCGATCTCTCCGACAGATTTATATGCCTCCACGACACCATTGGCCACTCTGTCGCATCTTACAATTCCACCGAAAATATTGATCAGTATTGCTTTTACTGACGGATCCTTCAGGATTATCCTGAAACCGGCCTCGACCGTTGAAGCATTTGCCCCGCCACCTACATCAAGGAAATTTGCCGGAGATCCGCCCGACAGCTTGATTATGTCCATTGTTGCCATTGCCAGGCCGGCCCCGTTTACCATGCATCCGACGTTTCCATCGAGTTTGACATAATTAAGGTTATGCCTGCCGGCTTCAACCTCTATGGGGTCCTCCTCATTAAGATCCCTCATTCCTGCCAGATCCGGATGCCTGAAAAGAGCATTATCGTCAATTACAAATTTGCAGTCGACTGCCAGTATTCTTTCATCGCTGGTCTTCAATACCGGATTGATCTCAAGCAACTGAGCATCACAACCGGAAAATGTATTATAAATACCTTTCAGAAAACGTTGCATATTCTTTGCAGCTGTTCCGTCAAGGCCAAGATTGAATGAAATATTCCTCAACTGGAAAGACTGAAGACCTGCTGAAGGTGATATCTCCTCTGTGAAGATCTTTTCAGGGGTCTGTTCTGCAACCTGTTCAATATCCATACCTCCCTCGGGAGAATACATGAAGATATATCTTCCTGTCCTCCGGTTCAGAAGAATACTGATATAGAATTCTTGCGGCTCATTTTCACCTTTATAATATACATCACGGGCAATCAGTACTCTATTCACTTTCTTCCCTGCCGGTCCGGTTTGTGGTGTCACCAGAGTCATCCCTATCATTTTCCCTGCAATTTCTCCGGCTTCCTCAGGTGATTTGGCAAGCTTTATTCCGCCGCCCTTGCCTCTTCCACCGGCATGAACCTGTGCTTTTACCACGAAAAACCGGGATCCGAATTTTTCCTGAAGCTGTTTTGCGACCAGTATGGCCTGATCGGCTGTTTCTGCAACGAAACCTTCCTGAATATCAACTCCATATGCACTCAGGAGCGATTTGCCCTGGAATTCGTGAATGTTCATACTGTAATTATTCCTTTAAATTAACTTCTTATCAGTCACTGTTTTCTGTGATGGAAATTTAGAAAAATAAATGGATATTTTGGCTATTTTCGCATAAAAAAGGATGCGCAAGCTTCAAAACAATGAACTCGGACGGATAAGTGTTGATCAGTTCCGCAAATCTGAAAAATCTCCCTTTGTTATAGTACTTGATAATGTCCGCAGTCATAATAATGTAGGATCAGTCTTCCGTACGGCAGATGCATTCAGGATAGAGAAGATCTGCCTTTGCGGGATAACTGCAAGGCCTCCTCACAGGGATATCCAGAAAACAGCTCTGGGAGCAACTGAATCAGTGGTATGGAGTTACTTCGAATCGACAATTGATGCCATTACGGAACTGAAAGCCAATGGATACAAAATATTAGCCGTCGAGCAGGCTGAAGGCTCTGTGGAACTTCAGGATTACAGGTTGGACATCAGCGGGAAGTATGCCCTTATCTTCGGGCATGAGGTAAACGGGGTGGATCAGAAAGCTCTGGATTTGTGTGATAAATGTATCGAAATCCCCCAGTTCGGCACCAAACACTCATTCAACATTGCGGTCAGTGCAGGGATTGTACTCTGGGAGCTGAACAGGAAAAGAAACAGGACAGTCTGAAATCCCCCTCCTGATTTCATAAAAATCCTGATAGAGCAAAAACAAAAATGAGGTGTCATGATCTGACACCTCATTTTTGTTTTTATTAGAATCTCTTACTGGATCAATCCTTTGAAAGCATCATCAGCAAAGAATTTTGCAAATTCATAATCTGTCTTTGCCAAAGCTTTAAGATCAGGATTAATTTTAAATGCTTCCCTAAGGCCATTGAGCATATAGTTTTTATCATCGGTGCGTGATCCGATGATTGCCTTAAGATAAGGAACCCTGCCCATGCAGGTTTCCTTCATGCCGTCAAGCATAGCTTTTGCTTTGTTTACATCACCCTTGAGGTAAAGAGCAAGAGCATGATTATAGCAAGGTTCATTACCAAAGTAATTTACTGCCTTATCATATTCACCCTTTGTTATTGCAATAACACCAAGGCCCCATTTTGATTCAGGGGTGGCTGCAGACATGGAATTGAACATTTCTTCAGCTTTTGCCATTTCACCTTTCACAAGGTGAACAAATCCGATATTGTTCTTTACGACATCATTATTCTGGATGGCTTTTGCTTTTTCAAATGCAGCCATAGCCTCATCATTTTTGCCCATGCCTAACAGGGAATACCCTATATTGTTATGAGCGCGGAGGCATTTCGGGAAATTTTCTGCTGCTATCCTGTAGTACTGAAGCTTTTCATTTGCATCTTTGGTAAGTGTTGCAGCATAAAGCATTTCTTCAAGACCAAGGGCTTTTGGATCAGATTTGATCTGAGCGAGGATCTGTTCGTCGCTGCGTCCTATTTTGTCCACATTGGCTATCATTTTCGATCTTCTCAGTCTGGGAAGAATGTCTGTTTTCAGAGCTTCATAGGCAGCAGACATATTCTTGATCTCTTTCTCCCGGACCTCAGGATCGGAATACATTGAAAGGACCCTAAGGATAAGGGCTTTATCTTCAATTGATGAGTTTTCTACTTCAGTTTTGAATCCTTCCCAGTCTTCAGGAGTTGTTAATGACTGGAAGAAGCCGTCAGCTTTGGTAGCTTCAATTTTCCTTAATTCGCGTTTGATATATCTGTCAGCTGAAGTACCTCTTCTGCCTGAAAGTTTTTCATTCAGATCCATTCCTCCGTCAGGAGAAGCATATGAACTTACAACCAGGTTCTTAAGCTGGCGGTCAGGATCTGTACTTACCTGGCTGACATATTCTTTTAAAAGCTTGATATCTTCTGCTTTTAATTCTGAATTACGGATGTCGGCCTGATTGATGACATAATGAATATCTGCGATCTGCGATTCAGGTACTATTCTCACCCAGTTATCCTTCATCAGGATAGGCCTGCCATGAGCATTTATCAACGTTGAGGTAGCAATAACTCCATCAGCTAGTTTGATCGGATCAAAATCAAGGCTTTTATTTCCAAGGCTGGCTTTTGTCCTTAATACGAGCTCCGAAATTTTCATGGCTTCCTTATAAGGGATTGAGCTCGTATAAGTGAAATCACCACCGGTATAGGTAATAACCTTATTATTAGCCTGCACCTTTTCTCCCTGCAGAACCTGAACTTTATCAAAAGCTGTCTCGCCTCCTGCATATGTCAGTACCGGAGCGGCTTCCAATAAAGCTTTCTTGTTGAAATACTTTTCAGGGAAAGTGCCTTTAATAGTAACATTTACCATACCTCCGTGTGCTTCAAGTACTTTGGGTGTAACTTCATACTTGATGTCACCGGCTTCCTTTTTCATCTTATTCAGACCACTGCAGCCTGAAATTACACCAGCTGCAAGGATAAGGATAAAATAACTCTTGATTTTTTTCATAGTTTAAATTGTTATTTGCGTTTATGTTCCCAGGTTGTTAAGTTATAAATTCAAATGGATTTATGAATCAAATGCAAATTTATAAAAAATAGTTTTAATATCATCAAAAATATCAAAATGTTCATAGGATGACCACATTGAGTCCTGTGGGTAATTCCTTCCCGAAAATTACATCGGTTATTTTGATAAAATGGTCTTCCCTGCTTACAAAATCAAGATTGTTGGCATCAATTATCAGGTATTTGTTTTCAGGATTCTGCCTGAAAAATGTGAAATAGCTGTCCTGGATTTTCTGAAGATATTCCTTCGTGATTGCCTTTTCATACGGCCTTCCCCTCTTCATAATATTGCTTAAAAGTCTTTCAGGCATGATGTGAAGGTAAACATAAATATCAGGCTTGGGTAGTGAACCGTAGATTATATAAAATATCTGCCTGTACAGATTATATTCATCGCCCTTGAGTGTGGATGCAGCAAATACAAGAGATTTCATGAAATAGTAGTCGGCCACGGTAAATGACTTAAAAAGATCTGTAAATCCAAGTTCTTCATTAAGCTGTTTATAGCGGCTGGCCAGAAATGAAAGCTCAAGGGGAAAGGAGTATTTATCAGGATCCTGATAGAATTTTGGTAAAAAAGGATTATCGGCAAATGCTTCCAGGATCAGCCTTCCATTGTATTTTTCGGCGATCATGGTGGCAAGGGTTGTTTTTCCCGCTCCGATATTGCCTTCAATGACAATATAATTGTACCTGCTTACCATTTAAAAATGATTGCTGTACCAAAATTAAAAATTAGAATGAAATTTTCAAGAAAAGCAGCAGCAGGTATTCAATGCAGTTTCAAAAAGAGAAACCCCTCAACAAAATCCGGCAGAATGCCAAAAGCCTGTTTCCCGGTTTATCAGCCGGAGTGGTCTTCATGCCTTCTCCTGTCGCCTTCATCTTTGGGAGGCCTTGGAATAAGGATTTTTCTCGAAAGTTTGAGCTTTCCTGTTTTCGGATCGATGTCAATAAGTTTCACTTCCACTTCATCTCCTTCCTTAAGGACCTCGTCGACAGTCTTGATCTTTTTCCAGTCTATTTCGGAGATATGAAGCAGTCCATCTTTATTGGGGAGAATCTCAATAAATGCACCGAACTGGACAATGGTTTTCACCTTGCCCTTGTAAATCTGTCCCACTTCGGGGACCGTAACTATTTTCCTTACCCACTCCAGAGCAGCAACGATTGCTTCCTTGTTTTCGCCGAAGATATTTACATCGCCATGACCGTTGATCTCCTCAACAATTATTGTCGTTCCGGTTTCGCGCTGGATCTCCTGTATCACTTTCCCTCCAGGGCCGATAAGAGCTCCGATCATTTCTTTCGGTATGGTGAGCATCTCTATCCTCGGGGCATGAGGCTTAAGTTCCGGACGCGGTTCGGAAATAGTCTGATTCATAATATTCAGGATATGCAGGCGTCCTTTTTTGGCCTGTTCAAGAGCTTTTGAAAGTATCTCAAAAGAGAGGCCCTCCACCTTGATATCCATTTGTGTGGCGGTTATTCCGTCGCGAGTACCTGCAACCTTGAAGTCCATATCGCCAAGATGGTCCTCATCGCCGAGAATATCGGAAAGGATGGCGTATTTATCAGAACCCTTGTCGGTTATCAGTCCCATAGCGATGCCGGAAACAGGTTTCCTGAGCTTTATTCCCGAGTCCATCAGTGCAAGCGTGCCTGCACACACTGTTGCCATTGAAGATGAACCGTTCGATTCAAGTATATCTGAAACGACCCTTATTGCATAGGGATTTTCCTCTTCAGGAGGCATCATGTTTTTCAGAGCCCTGTGTGCAAGATTGCCATGGCCTATCTCCCTGCGGCTTATCCCACGGGCGGGTTTAGCGTCGCCGGTCGAGAACGGAGGGAAGTTGTAATGAAGGGTAAATTTTTCAGTGCCTTTATTGAGCACGTCGTCGATGATCTTTTCATCGAGCTTCGTGCCGAGAGTTACTGTTGTAAGCGATTGTGTTTCCCCGCGGGTAAACAAGGCTGAACCGTGGGTTGCCGGCAAAGGATCAATTTCACAGGTGATTGACCTTATCTCATCTGGCCTCCTGCCGTCGAGCCTTATATTTTCATCGAGAACAAGCCTGCGTGAAGCTTCCTTATGTACTTCATGATAATATTTCCTTACAAGTGTTTCATTTACGGTATCCTCTTCCGTAAACTGCGCAAGGAATTCTGCTATAACCGCTTCGAAGGCTTCTTCTCTCCGGTGTTTGTCATTTGTAAGAGATCTGGCAGCCTGATAGCATTTGTTATAAGTCTCATCCCATACCCGTTTCTTAAGATCCTCATCATTTACTTCATGGCAGTATTCCCGCTTTACTGTCTTGCCAAGCTCTTCAGCAAATTCCATCTGGGCCTTGCACTGAATCTTTATTGCCGAATGGGCAACTCTCAGGGCTTCCAGCATTTCTGCTTCTGACACTTCTTTCATTTCACCCTCGACCATGAGAATATTCTCATGTGTAGCACCGACCATAAGGTCAATATCAGCTTCCTTAAGCTGTGTGGCAGTGGGATTTACAACAAATTCGCTGTTTATTCTTGCCACCCGTACTTCCGACATGGGACCGTTGAAAGGGATATCCGAAACTGACAGGGCTGCCGATGCAGCAAGACCTGCGAGAGCATCGGGAATAATATCCATATCAGCAGAAATAAGGTTTATTGTGACGAAGGTTTCGGCATGAAAATCATCTGGAAAAAGCGGCCTCAGTGCACGGTCAACAAGACGCGAGATCAGGATTTCATAGTCTGAAGGCCTGGCTTCACGCTTAAGGAAACCACCCGGGATCCGGCCCGAAGATGCATACTTTTCCTTATACTCCACAGAAAGAGGCATGAAGTCGGTATCTTCCTTTGCTTCTTTTGCTGCCACAACAGTTGCCAGCAGCATGGTTTTTCCCATTTTCAAAAGGACAGATCCGTTTGCCTGCCTGGCCAGCCTTCCTGTTTCCAGTGTTATGATCCTGCCGTTACCGAGATCAATATTCTTCTCTTTTATATTAAACATATGGATGAGATTTTTAAATGTACAAATTACATTTAATTATGGATAATAAGAAAAAAGGCAATTTGAAATTGCCTTTTCTCTTATTTTCTTAATTTCAATGCTTTTACGATTTCGCGATACCGTTCGATATCTTTTATCTTGAGGTAATCCAAAAGCCTTCTTCTTCTCCCTACAAGCTTTATGAGAGCTCTCTGGGTACTGAAGTCTTTTTTATTCTTTTTAAGATGTTCGGTGAGATGGGATATTCTGTATGAAAATAATGCAATCTGCCCTTCTGCTGTTCCGGTATCAATCTCAGATGATCCAAACGTTTTAAAAAACTCCTGCTTCTTGTCAGTAGTCAAATACATGTCCTTAATTAATATATTGTTTATCCATAAATAAATCGAGTCACCAATTTTGGAACGCAAAAATAAGGCTTTTTTATGTAAATAATCAAACAATTGAATATTTTTTTTGGTGCTGGATAAAAATATCTAAAAAAGTAACGTTCAAAAAATTCTAATATTGTTTTATATATATTATAGACGTAAAATTATGCCATAACGCTGCGTCGGTCCATTACATATTTGCATTTTTTATTAACAGATTTCAACAGGTTACAAACTTTTAAAAGATTACCTTCAGTGTATAACAATTGTGAGAGACAATAGTTTAGGATTCACGGTTCAAGAATCAATTCTTCTTCTTTTTTAAGATACTTCCCCGAACTGATAATTGTTAATCCGATTCTGCATTCAAGGCATCTTCTTTTTCGGCAGTATCCATCCCTTAGTTGGATAAGTGCCTGGGATTCAAAGGCTGACCGGGCTTCGATTCCCGATTTCCTCCAGTCTTCAATTACCGTATTGCTTTCGGGGTGCAGACCATCAAGAAAATCAAGCGCTCTCCCGCATATTTCATTTTTCCCGGAATACTGCCCATAAGCAAAGATTACAGGTATTACTGCATTAACAAGCAATAATTCCGCAGCCTGCAAACCGGTAGCTTTGGGAATGATTTTGCTTTTCCTGCCGAAGATATAGTGTTCATCCCAGTACGATGATGACGCAACCTCAAATAATTCTCTCATCTGGCGAATGTTATCAGCTTCAAGGATCCTGGAAAACAATCCTCCGGCAACGGCAAGCATGGCAGCAAGCTGGGAAATCCTGACCGTGGGGAAATTGACCGGCCTCAGCCTGCTGAATTTCCATAGCCAGCCATGAATGGGAGTGATAGAATACTTGCTTGAAAGGACCCTGAATTCCCTGATAAGGCTTCTGTAATAATCATCTGCAAGTGCATCCCTGAAGAGTCCTTCCTCAAGCATTCCCGCCGTTCCGAAAAGAAGAGCCTCGATCTGAAACCTGTTGTCGGAATGCTTCCTGATTATTCTGAACGGTAATGATGTTGCAAGCATCTCAAAGGGATCTGTATTAACCCTGAAGCCGAAATAACGTGTTAATACTCTGTAAAATGTTTCATCCCAGTCGTTCCCTGTCTCAGTGAAAATCTTGATTATTGCCGAGGATTTCTGCTGAAGCCGCTCCATGAGAAGGGAATGGAGCCAGTGCCTGACGACAAAACTGTCAACTATCCCCGAATAATCCTGGCATGCGATGACAGCCGGATTGTTTACAAGATCAATATATCTGTCATACAGTGAAGAATTAAACTTTAGTTCAATGGTAAGCAACTCATTTCCCTTTGCGTTGAAAATCTTTTTATCATTTTCGACGACGACATGGAGTATCACATTGTCAAAAGCGTGATCGCGGTTATGACCATGTGAATTAAAGTGACTTGCACGGGTATGAATTTCCACATTACCGGCCCATTCGGTCCCTGCAATGTTGATCCTTGCATTGAAAAAGTCAGGTCCGGAATCCCGGTTATATTCTCCCGGATTCAAAACAATTATTTTATTGTTTTCATTGTCGACAAGCGAATCCTTGTCATAAAGCGAATATTTCCACAGATAATGGAGGAATTCTTCTTTCATTACAGCACGAATTAAAATCTAACAGCGAGATCTTAAAGATAGTCAAAAAGTCTGAATGAAAAAAGAAATAAAGTCATGATTTCGGGCTGGCAGATGATAATCTGTTAAAAATACGACGGTATTTTAATATCATGGGGCCGCTTCTGCGGTGCATCAAAATATGGGCTGAGTTGCGATGACAGGGATTAAATAAGACCTGCCCCGGAAAGATAATTCTGCATTTCCTGCCTGATCTCCCTTGCCTTTTCACCGGCAACAGAATCGAATTTTTCGGAGCTGTCGGCAAAAATTATTCCTCTCGATGAGTTTACCAGAAGGCCGCATCTGCTGTTCATCCCATACCTTACCACCTCTTGCAGGCTTCCGCCCTGGGCTCCGACTCCCGGCACCAGAAGGAAATGTTCGGGAACAATTTTCCTTATCCCGACAAGCATTTCAGCCCTTGTTGCCCCCACAACAAACATAAGGTTGTTGATGCTACCCCAGTTGCGGGATTTTTCAAGGACCTTTTCAAAAAGCTTTTTCCCTTCGTCTGAATGATACTGAAAATCATCAGCGCCTTTGTTTGATGTAAGCGCAAGAAGGACTACCCACTTGTCAGGATATGAAAGAAACGGGACGACTGAATCCTCGCCCATATAAGGGGCCACGGTAACAGCGTCACACTGCATCTTCTCAAAGAACGCTTTTGCGTACATCCTTGATGTATTTCCGATATCTCCCCTTTTTGCATCAGCAATTATAAAAATGTCAGGATAATTTTTCCTTATGTATATTACCGTCGATTCGAGAGATATCAGGCCGGTATATCCCAGAGTTTCATAAAATGCAAGGTTCGGCTTGTATGCCACTGCAAAGTCAGCAGTAGCATCAATTATCCTTCTGTTGAATTCGAAAACCGGATCGTTGTACCGGAGAAGAAATTGCGGGATTTTTTCAATTTCAGGATCGAGTCCGACACATAGAAATGACTTTTTATCCACTATAGTCCTGAACAATCCGTTGTGATCCATGTCTCTGTTTTCTTAAATATTGCTTTCCTTGAGCCGTTCCGCATTTTCAGCCATCTGCAGCTTGTCAATTATCTCCTGTATATTCCCATCAAGTATTGACGGAAGATTATAGAGTGTAAGATTGATCCTGTGGTCGGTCATTCTCCCCTGAGGGTAATTATAGGTCCGGATTTTTGCCGAGCGGTCACCGGTTGATACCATTGTTTTCCTCTTATGGGATACCTCATCAAGATATTTTTGATATTCAAGGTTATAGAGCCTTGTGCGCAGCTCCTTCAGGGCTTTGTCATAGTTTTTCAGCTGGGATTTCTCATCCTGGCATGTGACAACAATACCAGTGGGAATATGAGTGAGCCTTATTGCGGAATAGGTAGTATTTACCGACTGTCCACCAGGGCCTGAAGAGCAGTATGTATCCTTCCGTATGTCCTCATTCTTTATCTCAACGTCAAATTCATCTGCTTCCGGAAGTACGACCACGGTTGCTGCCGAAGTATGGATACGGCCCTGGGTTTCGGTCTGTGGAACCCTCTGCACCCTGTGAACACCCGATTCATATTTCATAATTCCATACACCCCATTCCCCGAAACGCTGATAACAATCTCCTTATAGCCTCCCGCAGTACCAAGTGAGTAGCTGTTTATTTCTGCCTTCCAGCCTTTCTGCTCAAAAAATTTCGAGTACATCCTGTAAAGGTCGCCTGCAAAAATACTTGCCTCATCACCGCCTGTCCCTGCTCTTATCTCCATTACTGCATCCTTGTCATCTTCCGGATCTGCAGGAATAAGCAGAAGTTTTATTTCTTCCTCCATATCAGGGATCCTGGCATTAAGTTCTTCAAGCTCAGACTTCGCCATCTCCCTCATCTCTTCATCCTTTTCTTTTGCCAGAAGTTCCTTTGCGCTTGTGATGTTTGACAGCGTTAACTTATAGTTTTCATAAGCTGATATTATTGGCTGAAGATCCTTGTATTCCTTATTCAGCTTGATGTATCTTTCCATATCTGAAAGGACATCCTGCTGAGTAAGAAGCTCCCCAACCTCAATGAACCTTGCTTTGACACCCTCAAGCCTTTCAAGAATTAAATTGTTTGCCATATGCCACTGATTTCAGGGTGCAAATCTAATAAAAATGTAGCTTGCAAATCAGAACTACTTTTCATTTACGGTAGCCTTCCGAAAATTAAATGAATAACAATCTCTTTAGCAGTCTTCTAATATTCAAATCTGCCAAATTCCGATAAAATTGTAAGCCGTTTTCTGTCTGAAGCTTCGCAATGCCCCACCACCCTGGCTTCAAGATTGAATCCTTTCGCAATGTCAATTACGGAGGATGCATTTTTTTCATCAACGTATATCTCAAACCTGTGCCCCATATTGAATACCCTGTACATTTCGTTCCATGGAGTTCCCGACTGTTCCTGTATAATCCTGAAAAGGGGTGGCACACTATGCATATTGTCCTTTATAATATGAATATTGTCAACAAAATTCATGACTTTGGTCTGGCCTCCTCCCGAACAGTGTATCATTCCATGGATCTTATCAGGCAGGTTTGCAAGGACCTCCTTAATTACAGGGGCGTAGGTTCGGGTTGGTGAAAGCACCATTTTCCCATAATCCATATCAAATCCGGCCGGTATGTCAGTCAGTGACAATGAACCTGAATAAACGACATCGGAAGGCAGGCCTGTATCGAAACTCTCGGGGTATTTCTTTGCCAGATAATGTGCAAACACATCATGTCTTGCCGAGGTCAGCCCATTGCTTCCTATTCCGCTGTTATATTCCTTCTCATAGGTAGTCTTCCCGTACGAGGCAAGCCCCACAATAAGGTCGCCGTTTTTTATATTATGATTGGAAACTATTTCTGATCTGCGTACCCTGGCAACAACTGTTGAATCGACGACAATTGTTCTCACAAGATCCCCGAGGTCGGCTGTTTCGCCTCCTGTTGACCAGATTCCTAATCCAAGGCTGCGGAGCTCTTCAAGCACTTCCTCGGTTCCATTTATCAGAGCTGAAATGATCTCTCCGGGGATCAGGTTCTTGTTTCTTCCTATTGTGGAGGAGACAAGGATATTGTTGACGGCGCCAACGCACAGCAGATCATCAGTATTCATAACAACAGCATCCTGTGCAATCCCTCTCCATACTGACATATCCCCGGTTTCTTTCCAGTAAACATAAGCCAGTGAAGATTTTGTACCAGCACCATCAGCATGCATAATATTGCAGAAATCAGGATCACCACCCAGAAGGTCGGGTACAATTTTGCAGAAAGCTTTAGGATACAGTCCTTTATCAATTTTCTTTATGGCATTATGTACATCTTCCTTCGATGAAGAGACTCCTCTTCTGCTGTATTTTGATTCTGCTGACATTTCCTGGATTATGTGCTGACAAAGATAGGAAATTGTAAAATTATCCTGCAGCCCTCTGCAATCCTATATGTGGCCCTTTGCAGGCTCCCATCATTTTTAAAATTAATAAAAAGAGATTCGGAATGGTCCAGAGAGACCATAAAATCACCTGACATAAACCCATTCAATGGATTGCTTAAGGAGTTTTCTGAAATTCAGATTTTCGAAAGTGGGTACATCATGACCGCTCTGAAGCACAACAATCCTGGCTTTTCCGTAACTCTTAGCCCAGCCGATAACAGGCGTGCTTGAAGGTTCGTCGGTTGTAAGCAAAGGAGTTGCATCCTCCGACACATAATATCCCTTGTAGGTCTCGTCAAATATCTGAAAATCCTCAAGTCCTCTGGTAACAGGATGGTTCTTGTCGGCTATCCTGACTGTATAGTTAAGATCATGGATATAGGAACAGGGGCCGTATACCTTTCCCTTATATGTGGTTTGCCTGTGAAAATACTTTCCGCCGATGATTTCCCAGTATAAGGGCCATTCGTCGAAGGCACAGATGCTGTGATGCAACACCACGACCGGTTTTCCCTGTCTGATGCAATCATCAAATAGCCGGGCCTCCTCAGCCTGGATCTTCTGCCACATGTGGTAAAATACCAGTACATCATATTTATCACTGTTTTCAGGCCTGAACATTTCAAATGCTCCGGGTAATTCGGAAATCTGAAAAGAAATCGAAGGACCAAGGCTGGACAGCATCTGATTGAATTTTTCTTTTTCATAGTCATGACCTCCGGTAATTACCAGAATCCGGATCGGTGCAGCATGGACTGTCTCTCCCTTAAATGCAAGGAAGAATGCAAACGCAAGAATAACGGAAATGATCTTTTTCATCATATAATAATCTGACATTAATGGCATGATAAAGAATGACCTGAATCGGGCTATTTCAGGGGTGACTGAAAATCGGTACTTAACACCCTGAATTCAGTTCTCCTGTTTATCTGATGCGCGATTTCCTTCTGTTCCTCACTTGCTAGGCTATTGATATACTGCTCGGTTAAAGTGGTCCCTGCCTTTAGGAAGCCGTTCTGAGCAGCTATTTCATCATCAACTACCTTTGGCGTGGATTCCCCATATCCTTTTGGCGAGAGTCGTTCAGGCTCAATTCCTTTTTCAATAAGGTATTGAACCACCGACTGGGCCCGTTTCTGGGAAAGATCCTGATTATATTCCTCGGTATCCCTGGAATCGGTGTGTGACATGAGTTCAATTGTGACATTGGGATTATCATTCAGTGTCTCAACAAGTTTGTCAAGTGACACCATTGATTCGGGTCTCAGATCCCATTTTCCGAAATCATAGAAAATATTAGGCAGTTCAATTGGTTTATCGATGGCTGTGAGCAGGATGGTAACCATGAAGTCACGGCTTTTTTCCTGTCCTTTGGTAGTCTCTTTTTCCTTGCCGTTCAGATAGCCTTTCCTTGATGCCAGGAAGATATAGTCGACATTTTGCCTGAGGTTGAACTTGAAATCACCTCCGTTTCCGGTTTCAGCCTGAAGGTTTGATCCGTCGCTGGCGATGAGCTGAACAACAGATCCGGCAATCGGGCTTCCGGTCTTTTCATCCTTTACAAGGCCTGTGACAGAGAACTGAAGAGGAGGCAGTTCAAATGAATAAAGCTCATCATCGCCCCTGCCCTTTCTTGTGGAGCTGAACATTCCTCTTTCATTTTCCTTTTCAAAAGATATTCCAAAGTCATCGGCCGGCCCGTTAATGGGAGATTTCATGTTTGTTACCACCCATGAACCATCGGGCTGTGGAACAGCCTTGAATATATCGAGGCCTCCCATGCCTATCCTGCCGTCTGATGCAAAGTACAAAGTTCCGTCTTCCCTTACAAAAGGGAAAAGTTCATTGCCCGGTGTATTTATGTCAGGGCCCAGGTTGCGGGGTTCCGACCATGAAGTGTTATCTCCGCCCCTGGTGGTTGAATAAATGTCTTTCTGGCCTGAACCGCCCGGCATTTCTGAAACAAAATACAGGGTAAGTCCGTCTGCCGACAGAGCGGGATGTGCAGCAACAAGGGAGTCGGGCAAAATCTCAATGTTCTGGGGTTTGCTCCATTCATCCCCCGATCTTGTTGAATACATTATCACGCAACCTTTTTTTTCCCGCTTTCCTGCTTCACACCTGGTAAAATATACTTCAGAAAAATCAGATGAAAAGCATGCCGTACCGTCTTCAAATTCGCTGTTTAGATCTTCAACCGGGACCGGAGTGCTCCATTTGGATTTTTTATCCAGCCGGCTTTCAAAAATATCCGTGAAATTCTGTCCTGTTGCACCATGTGTCTTATTTCCGGCAGCATCGTCGCGTGAAGAAGTGAAATAAATAAGACCATAGTCGTCGCGACCGAAAGCCGGGCTGAAATCAGACTTTCTTGAATTGAGATCCTTCATCTCTTCCACCCTGTATGGCTCAGGATTTCTCTGCCACTCAAGTGCAAGTTCGCAGGCTCTTATTTCCTGATCTGCTCTTGCGTCGGAAGGAGCTACCTGCTTGAATTTTCTAAATTCTTCTATCGCCTGCTGGTACTTCCCGTTTTTCTTCAATGTTGCGCCCAGCCAGTATGAGGCTTCAGGTTTTGAAAATGAAGATTTTACAGCAAGCTTGTACCATGTTTCGGCATTCCTGGGATCATTTGTGAGCCTGTAGCACTCTGCAATCATGTATCCTAGTTCAGCCCTGGTTGCTCTGTCAGACTTCTTAGCTTTGGAATATGCATCCTTAAAATGATCAATTGCATCAAAATATTCACCGGCGTTAAAAGAAGCATAGGCTCTTTCCGATTTTCGCTTCTGTGCCGAACCGTCAGGTGGTGAAATAAAGATCAATAAGACAGCAAACAACAGCACTCTTCTCATAACCTGATTATCTATTTGGCAATAAAAGTAATCAATTTAAGCAATTATGATGCCAAATTTTTAACGCAGGGAAAGTTTTATATTTCATAAAAAGAGGCTGTATCAAAAGTGTTCTTTATGGCTTTTTTATCTTTGGCGATCTTTGTGCCTGCCTTCGTTCCCGGGTACCCGGGATTTGTGGTTCAGTGATTTACATTTAACCACTAAGGGAACCACAGAACTTTTGATACAGCCTCGAAATGAATGTAACTGCCTCACGGATTCAGGGATAAATATGACATATGCCTGAATGACGGTCTCCGGGAGGCAGTGAAAAGAGTAATCCTGTTTTCCGGTTTAGCCGGAAATGCGGAATACTGCAATCGCCCTTACCTTGTGAAAAGCAGCTCCCTGTATTTGGGAAGCGGCCAGATTTCATTATCGACGATCAGTTCCAGCTTGTCGATATGATACCTGATCTCGTCAAGATAAGGCTTCACCTTCTTTTCATACTCCCTGGCTTTCTTGAATGAATCCGTTATTACATTCGCTTTCTTGCGCTCCTCAACCATTTCATATTCAAGCTTCTTAATTGCGGAAATATGATCTGATATAGTTATTATCATATTTTTGCTTTCAGCTGCCAGTTTGGCAAATTCTGTTTCGGTAAAAATCTCCCTAAGTCCTTTTACATTTTCAATAAGGGAGGTCATGTACCTTACACCGGTTGGGACAATATGGTTTATTGCCAGATCGCCCAGGACTCTCGCTTCGATCTGGACCTTTTTTGTGAATTTTTCATATTCCACTTCAACCCTGCTCTCAATTTCCTTATCCGTAAAGACGCCCGTACCGACAAGGACATCCTTTGAATTTTTTGTAAGATACGATTTCAGAGATTCGGGAATTCCCGGGATGTTTGAAAGACCCCTTCTGGCTGCCTCGGCATGCCATTCCTTACTGTAATTATCGCCTTCAAACAGAACTCTTTGCGATTCCTGGATATATTTCTTGAGAACCTGGAATATTGCTTCATCCTTGTTTCGGCCTTTCATCACAATAAGATCAACTTCCTTTTTGAACTTCATAAGCTGGTAAGCGACGGCAGCATTCAGCGCGATCATAGCTGCGCTGCAGTTTGCAGATGATCCGACAGCCCTGAATTCGAACCTGTTACCAGTGAAAGCAAATGGAGAAGTGCGGTTACGGTCGGTATTGTCAAGCAAGATTTCCGGAATTTTACCGATGCCCAGCTTTAACTCAGTCTTCTGGGCCGGAGTCATTTTCTTATCAGTCACCTTGTTAACTATGTCGTCAAGCATTTTTGTAAGGTAACTGCCGAGAAAAACTGATATTATTGCCGGAGGAGCTTCATGACCGCCCAGCCTGTATGAATTGGTCTCGTTCATTACCGATGCCCTTATCAAATCGTTGCTGTCATTTACTGCCTTAATTACATTGACAAGAAATGTGAGGAATTGCAGGTTGGATTTTGGATTCTTTCCGGGCGATAAAAGATTCTTTCCCGTATTGGTCTGCATCGACCAGTTATTATGCTTGCCAGAACCATTAATACCGGCAAAAGGCTTTTCATGAAACAGCACCCTGAATTTGTGTTTTCTTGCAACCCTTTTCATAACATCCATCAGGAGCTGGTTATGATCGATGGCAAGATTCACTTCCTCATGGATGGGAGCACACTCGAACTGATTGGGTGCTACTTCGTTATGACGTGTTTTAACAGGAATTCCAAGTTTGTATGCCTCACACTCAAAATCCTCAATGAAACTCATTATTCTTTCGGGTATAGATCCAAAATAATGGTCGGAGAGCTGCTGATCCTTGGCCGACTGGTGTCCCATGAGTGTCCTGTCGGCAAGAACCAGATCCGGACGTGCATAATATAATGCTTCATCAACCAGAAAATATTCCTGCTCGCATCCAAGTGTTGCGATAACCTTTGTAACATCCTTGTCAAAGTACTGGCAAACAGCCGTTGCAGACTTATCCAGTTCCGAAAGAGTCTTAAGGAGCGGTGCTTTATAATCCAGAGCTTCGCCGGTATAAGAAACAAAGATCGTAGGGATACAAAGCGTGGTGCCTACAATAAATACCGGGGAGGAAACGTCCCATGCAGTATAGCCGCGGGCTTCAAAGGTATTCCTTATTCCGCCGCTGGGAAAACTTGAGGCATCCGGTTCCGACTGGACGAGGACTTCTCCCGAGAAATTCTCAACAATGTGACCCCTGTCGCCCATCTCAATGAATCCATCATGCTTTTCTGCCGTCCCGTCTGTTAAAGGATGGAACCAGTGTGTAAAATGGGTTGCTCCCCTTTCCGATGCCCAGGCTTTAAGTCCGATGGCAACCTGGTTGGCCTCCTCCCTTGTAAGAGATTTGCCCACTTCAATTGCGTTTTTCACCACCCTGAATGCCTCAGCAGAAAGGTAATGCTCCATTTTGTGAAGATCAAAAACATTGATTCCAAAATACTTGGAAACATTTTTATCGGGAGTCCTGTTAATTACAGGTTCTCTGTTAAACACCTCCCGCAATGCACTAAATCTTAGTTCTGCCATTTTCTTAAAATTTTATGTGCGAAAATATGTATTTTTTATTTATACCCCCTATTTTTTAGACTTA
>CAZTDW010000032.1:0-25968 GCA_964611835.1 uncultured Rikenellaceae bacterium
AAGGAATGGAAAGATGGCAAGTACGTTGAAACAGACAAGGACAAAATAATCAACAACACAAAGCCTGCATGGACCCTCAAACCGGCCGACCTTAAGGATGACGACTACCAGAAATTCTACAGGGAGCTGTATCCGGTGGGAGACGAACCACTGTTCAATATTCACCTTAACGTGGATTATCCCTTCAAGCTGACAGGGATACTTTATTTCCCGAAAATAAAGAGCAATATAGAAATTCAGAAGAACAAGATACAACTCTACTGCAACCAGGTATTTGTCACCGATTCGGTTGAGGGAATAGTTCCTGAGTTCCTTACCCTGCTTCACGGTGTGATTGACTCGCCTGACATCCCTCTGAATGTCTCCAGAAGCTACCTGCAAAGCGATTCAAACGTTAAGAAAATTTCGGCGCATATCACAAAGAAAGTAGCCGACAGGCTAAATGAGATATTTAAGAACAACCGTGAAGAGTTCGAGAAGAAATGGGACAACCTCAAACTTTTCATAGACTATGGCATGATCACCGAGGAGAAGTTCTATGAAAAGGCATCAAAATTCGCTCTTCTGAAAAATACCGATGACAAGTACTTCACGTACGAAGAGTATGAAAAACTGATAAAGGATAATCAGACTGACAGGAACAAGTCACTTGTTTACCTGTACTCCACAAACAAGACCGACCAGTACACATATATCGAGAAGGCAAAAAACAGGGGATATGATGTACTGCATCTCGATGGTCAGCTGGATGTGCATCTTATAAATCACCTTGAGTCAAAATTCAAGGATTCGCGATTTGTAAGGGTCGATTCGGATGTTATTGATAAGCTCATTCAAAAAGAGGAAAAGAAGGAATCAAAACTGGACAAGGAACAGGAGGAAGACCTTAAAAGCGTGTTTAACCTGAAGGTGAAGTCGAAGGAAGTTTATAATGTTGTTGCCGAGACACTCGACGAGAATGACGCTCCGGTCATTATAACCCAGTCAGAATTCATGCGCAGGATGAAAGAGATGTCGCAAATGGGAGGCGGCATGAACTTCTATGGCGAACTGCCCGACAGTTTCAACATAGTGGTTAACCTCAACCACCCGCTTATCATGAAAATTGCAGATGACCTGAAAGAAAAAGCAGGCGATAAGCTTAAAGAAAACAGCGCTGAAACGACCAGACTTAAGGATGAGATCTCATTTATGGAGAATGAGCATAAAAAGAAGAAGGAAGATGAGATAAGCCAGTTTGAAAAAGATGACCTTGAAAAGCTTCGCAAGGAATTGGAGACACAGGACAATGCTAGGAAGGATATTCTGGCGGATTACGGTTCAGGGAATAAAGTTGTCAAACAGCTTCTCGACCTGGCATTGCTGGCCAACAATATGCTTAGGGGAGAGGAGCTAAGCACTTTTGTAAAGAGGAGCGTGGAGCTTCTGTAGGAAGCATAGAGAGGAACAGAGGAACCATGACTGAGGAAGGCAGGGCGTACAATCGCGGGTTACTGCCTGTATCAGGCATAAACGGCTGCGTGATCTCAGAGGATTTCTGATAATTCACTCTTAATAAAATCGATAGCAACCCTGGTCGGCTCCTTTTCAAGTTCCATCACCTTCTCAAGAAGCAATTTGCTGAACATGATCGCAGGGGAATCCGACTTGATTTTTTCAGCTTCGCTGTTGATGATCTTGATGGTGTTCGACCTGGCATTCTTTACTACTTCCCAGGCCTGGGGACTCATATAGATCTGCTGCGACAGGTTATGTTCGAATTCATTTCTGATTGACGACAGAAGGGCTGTCTGCAGCTGTCCTGCCGTCATGTCAGGAGTGCTGATACGTATAAGCAGTGATTCCATCGAGATCCTTTCAAGGAACAGCACTATCCTTTCATATGCCTGAAGCCTTATGGGAGTTACGGTTCGGGCACCCTGCAGTATCAGCTCATGCCTTCTTTTGTTCTGGTCATTCCTGATCATGTTCCTCAGTATGATCCATGCCGTCAGCAATACCAATGCTGCGGGAAGGACTATTTTCAGAATTTCGTAAAGGATCTCCATGTTGTAGGTTTTAACATACAAACGTAAAATTTTTTCCTGTAATATGTCCATCATGATCCTGATTTCCCTTTCAACCCTCAGGGAGGGCATGCGAAAACAAATCTTTTGCATTTCCATTTTTACTTTATACATTTGATTCCGTCTTAAACAAACCCTTATATTATTAATAGTATGGAATACCTTTCTGACAGAATCAAGTCGCTATCAGTATCACAAACCCTTGCAATGGCTCAGAAGAGCCGTGAGCTTAAGGCCAAAGGGCTTGATATAATAAGCCTCAGCCTGGGAGAACCCGATTTCAATACTCCCGATTACATAAAGGAGGCTGCAAAAAAGGCTATTGATGAAAATTACACTAAATATCCGCCGGTTCCGGGTTATGATGATCTTAGGAAAGCGATATCCGCAAAATTCAGGGAAGAAAACGGGCTTGAATATTCGCCCGATCAGATAATAGTCTCGGCCGGAGGGAAGCATTCGCTTGTGAATGTCATGCTGTCAATTGTCAATCCGGGTGATGAGGTAATAATACTGGCACCCTACTGGGTGAGCTATTATGACCAGGTAATACTCGCAGGTGGAAAACCCGTTATCGTTGAGGCTGAAATCGAAAACGATTTCAAGGTCAGTCCCGGTCAGATTGAGAAAGCTGTCACCGGAAGAACCAGGCTGCTGTTGTTCAATTCCCCATCCAATCCAACAGGGATGGTCTACAGCAGGGAAGAGATGGAAGCTATTGCAAGGGTTGTAGAAAAGCACGAAGGCCTCTTTGTGATGTCGGATGAGATATATGAGCATATCATTTTTGAAGGCCGGCATGTGAGCATGGCCTCGTTTGACTTCATTTACGACAGGGTGATCACGGTCAACGGAGTCTCAAAAGGTTATGCAATGACAGGGTGGAGGATAGGATACATAGGTGCTCCTGCATGGATTGCAAGAGCCTGTAATAAGCTGCAGGGGCAATTTACATCCGGAGTATGCTCCATCGCCCAGCGGGCAGCACTGGCCGCACTCGAGGGGAAGGATGACTCACGGATTAAGATGAAGGAAGCATTTCTGAGGCGAAGAGATCTTATCTGCGGAATGTTGAAAGAGATACCGGGAATAAAGGTAAGAATTCCTCAGGGTGCTTTTTATGTGATGCCTGATATCTCCTCTTATCTGGGAAAATCCGACGGAAACGTAAAAATAAATACTTCCGATGACCTTGCCCTGTTTCTTCTTGACAAAGCCCGGATAGCAGTGGTCGGAGGTGATGCATTCGGTGCCCCTTCATGTATCAGGATCTCGTATGCAAATTCGGATGATCTGCTGGCAGAAGCTGTAAAGCGGATGAAGAAGGCGCTGGAGTTGCTTAAATAACAGCCTCTTTGTGCCTTGATCTGTAAAGCGCGATTTTGCTTATTATGAACTTGCACAGAGATTCACAGAGGATACCCAGAGGACCACAGAGGTGACATCAATATTTATTGTATGACACGGTAATTTCCTTTGGCTTCCGTTTTTTGTCACGATAGTCGTTAAGGGAATACCCCAGGGTGATCATAAGCTCCACTCTTTTTGATGAAGGAATTCCGAGTATTTTCCTTATGCGGCTTTCATCGAACCAGCCGATGATGCATGATCCTATACCTTCTGCAGCAGCCTGAAGGCAAATGTTTTCAGTTGCAATGCCTATGTCAATGTGCGAATAGTCCTTGTTTTTGACTGTCCCTCCGATCCTTGAGGTGATGTTGGGTTTTTCGCGCACTATGACAATGATGACGTTGGCCTGACCTGCAAAGGTGTTCATTCCAAGAAGTTTTGCCGATGCGGCTTCCGCAAGTGCAGATATCACATCAGGCTGGGTGGCAACCACAAACTTCCAGGGCTGGGCATTGCAGGCAGAAGGGGACATCCTTCCTGCTTCAATTATTCTCTCAAGCTTATCTGGCTCTACCGGTGTATTGCTGTATCTCCTGTCACTCTGACGCCTCAGAATCAGCTCAAGCATCTCTTTTCCGTCGGGCATCTGCTAGTAGTTTTCAGCTTTTATTTCGAAGTAGCCCTCCGGATGAAGGCAAGCCGGACAGTTCTTCAGTGGTTTTGTGCCGAAGTGTATATATCCGCATTTCCTGCAATACCAGAAAACTTTTTCGTCACGTTCGAAAACCTTGTTTTTCATTAAACTCTCAAGCAGCTTTCTGTACCTTTCCTCATGTCCCTTTTCAGCTGAAGCAATTGCCTTGAAGGCAGTAGAAATGTTTTTAAAACCCTCTTCCTCGGCAACCTGGGCAAAGGCGGGATACAGGTCGCTCCATTCCTCATGCTCGCCTTCAGCCGCAGCATTCAGGTTTTCCTTTGTCGTTCCGGTTATGCCGGCAGGATAGCAGGCTGTGATCTCAACCATTCCGCCTTCCAGGAAGTTGAAAAATCTTTTTGCATGCTGCTGCTCCTGAAGAGCTGTCTCAAGAAATATTCCGGCTATCTGCTCGTAACCTTCTTCCTTTGCAACCTTGGCTGCAAATTCATATCTGTTTTTTGCCTGTGATTCCCCGGCAAAGGCTTTAAGAAGATTTTGTTCTGTCTTTGTTCCTTTCAGACTCTTTTCCATAGTAGTAGTTATAAATTTGTTTTTTCAGATCCTTTTTCTGGTCCTGGAATTTGTTGATGCAAAAATATCCAAGTTTATTCTTAATTTTAGCTGAACTAAATATAATTATTAATCTAATTGAAACAACCATGGGAGTATTACTGGTTATTCTCGTAATTATTTTTGCCCTCATTCTGATGGCAGTTTCCCTCTATAACAGGCTTGTTAAACTCAGGAACAACAGGGAACAGGCTTTTGCCGATATTGACGTTCAGCTCAGACAGCGTCACGATCTCATTCCGCAACTGGTTGAGGCTGTAAAGGGATACATGGTACATGAAAGAGGTGTTCTGACCGAAATTACCGAGGCCAGGGCAAATGCAATGAAAGCTTCCACGATAAATGAAAAGATAACAGCTGAGACCCGGCTTTCAACTGCACTTGAAGGTCTGAAAGTATCGGTTGAAGCCTATCCTGACCTTAAGGCAAGCCAGAATTTCCTCGATCTTCAGAACGAAATTTCTGATATTGAAAATAAGATTGCCGCTGCCCGCAGGTTCTTCAATTCAGCCACAAAAGAGCTTAACGTTGCAACAGAGGTCTTCCCGTCAAACATTATTGCAACATTATTCAATTTCAGGCGTGAGCCGATGTTTGATCTTGGAGAAAAGCGTGCTACCATCGAGGAACCGCCGCAGATAAAGTTCCAGTGAGATGAAATATTTCGGCCTTCAGAGCCAGATCAGAAAGAACAATACGAATTCGGTATTGCTTCTGATCATGTTTCCGCTGGTATTCTATGCCCTGACCTGGCTCTTTTTCTTCCTGATGCCGTCAGGTGCGGAAGATGAGCAGACCAGGCTCATCAGCGTCAACCGCTCCTTTCTTGGCACAATCCCCTGGATCACCATAGGGATTATTATCTGGTTTGTCATTGCATGGTTTTCCCACTCAGCAATAATCAACTCGGCCACGAACTCATTGCCCCTTGAAAGAAAGGACAACAAGAGAGTCTATAACCTGGTTGAAAACCTGTGCATTGCATCAGGAATGAGAATGCCGAAAGTAAACATAATAGAGGATGATTCCCTCAATGCATTTGCAAGCGGGATAAATCCGTCTACCTATACCGTAGCCCTTTCCCGCGGGATCATAAACAAGCTTGAGGATGATGAGCTTGAAGCAGTAATCGCACATGAGCTTACGCATATCAGAAACCGCGACGTAAGGCTGCTCATTATCTCGGTTATCTTTGTCGGGATTTTCGGGTTTATCACCGAAATGCTATTCCGTTCACTTAGTTACGGAAGGCTTGGACGGGGAAAGAAAGAAGGTGCAGGAATATTTATAGCCCTGATACTTGCTCTGGCCGGTTATCTGATTGCCACACTTTTCAGGTTTGCACTTTCAAGGAAACGGGAATATCTTGCTGATGCCGGTTCGGCAGAACTTACCAGAAGGCCTCTTGCACTGGCTTCAGCACTAAGAAAGATTTCATCCGACCCCACAATCGAGGCAGTCAGAAGGAAGGACATTGCCCAGATGTTTATCGATAATCCGCAGGAACAGGAAAATAAGATCACTTTCTCGTTTGCGAACCTTTTTTCAACTCATCCGCCCATCGAAAAGAGGATAGAGCTGCTCGAACAATACTGAAAGGCATGGGAATGATTACTCCTTTACCGGTTTTTTCCTGATGAGCCTCGATTCTTCGCCTCTCAGGAGCCTTGAGATGTTTTTCCTGTGAGTGATTATCAGGCTGACTGCAACCACCACTGAAAATATTTTAAAAAATACTGAAGGAGTATCAAAAAACAGGAACAGGAAAACGGGAAAGGCTATACCTGCACTCATTGAACCCAGCGATACATATCCGGTTGCAAGGAATAGCAGAAGGAAGATCCCGAGGCACGAAAGGGTAAGCAACGGATGCAATGCAAGAAGAACGCCGAATATTGTGGCTACTCCTTTGCCTCCCCTGAATCCGGCAAACACCGGAAAAATGTGTCCGGTCACGGCAAACAGCCCTGCAATTATCTGAAGGTTTGTCAGCAGCGCGGTTCCGGGCCCGGCAAGATTGAAAAATACAGGCAGGGATGCTGCCACAAATCCTTTTACCACGTCTATCAGAAGAACGGGAATACCCGTCTTCCATCCCAATACCCTTATTACGTTTGTTGCGCCGGCGTTACCGCTGCCATGCTCCCTTACATCAATTTTGTGAAATATCCTTCCGGCCCAGACTGCGGTAGATATTGAACCGGTGAGGTAGGAGAGGATGAATACGGCTATGTATTTTGCTGCGATCATTACAGGAGTATTCAAATGACCCTGGGGCCGTAGGGAATAAGGTTCATTGCCTCATCGTTACCCGTGAACTTGTTGAAATTGTTTATGAATTTCAGGGCAAGGTCGGTTGCCGCGATCCTCCATTTAAGCGGAGAACTCCATACATTCTGTGGATCGAGAATATCATTTTCTATACCATCTATACGCGATGGTATGTTAAGATTGAAGATGGGAATGCTGTAAAACTGGTGGATTTTTATAGAATTGTCGAGGATGGAATTGATGATTTTCCTGGTGGAAGGCAGATCGATCCTTGAACCTGTATTATATGGGCCTCCTGTCCATCCTGTATTTACCAGCCAGGCTTCAGCACCGTGTTTCTTCATTCTTTTTGTAAGCTCCTTCGCATAGATGATCGGATCGAGCATGAGAAATGCAGCGCCAAAGCAGGCTGAGAAGGACGGGACAGGTTCAAAGATCCCTCTTTCCGTTCCTGCTACCTTGGCTGTATATCCGCTCAGAAAGTAGTACTCGGTCTGTTCTTCAGTAAGCAGGCTCACCGGCGGCAGCACTCCAAAAGTGTCGGCGGTGAGGAAGATCACCTTGTGTGCATGGCCGGCCCTTGATACCGGCTTTACAATGTTCCTGATGTGGTATATGGGGTATGAAACCCTTGTATTCTCTGTTTTTGAGTTGTCGTTGAAGTCGATCTTCCCATCGGGGAGCACCACAAGGTTTTCCAGCAGTGCGTCACGCTTGATGGCATCGTAAATGTCGGGTTCATTCTTTCTGCTCAGTTTGATGCATTTTGCGTAGCAACCTCCTTCGAAATTGAATATCCCGTCATCATCCCAGCCGTGTTCATCATCGCCTATCAATGCCCTTTCAGGGTCGGTGGAAAGCGTTGTTTTGCCCGTACCCGAAAGTCCGAAGAATATGGCCACATCACCGTCTTTTCCAACGTTGGCGGAACAATGCATCGAGGCTATACCTTTGAGGGGCAGATAATAGTTCATTATTGAGAATATCCCTTTTTTCATTTCCCCTCCGTACCAGGTGCCACCTATTACAGCCATACCCGCAGAAAGGTTGAAGAAAACGAAGTTCTCTGAGTTCAGCCCCTGCTTCTTCCAGTCGGGATTGGAAGTTTTGGATGCGGTCAATACAACAAAGTGGGGTACAAAATCCTTCAGTTCATCCTCACCGGGGCGGATGAACATGTTTTTAACGAAGTGAGCCTGCCAGGCTACCTCCATTATGAACCTTACATTCAGGCGGGTATCCTTGTTGGTCCCGCAAAAGCAATCGACAACAAACACTCTTTTTCCCGACAACTGCTTTGCTGCAAGATTACGGCAGTGGTCCCATATCTCAAAAGTGATTGGCTTGTTGTCAGATATCTTTGTTTTTTCAGATTTCCACCATACAGTGTCTTTTGTCTTTTCGTCGAGAACCACATATTTGTCGTTCGGAGAACGTCCTGTAAAGATGCCTGTGTCGACTGAAACAGCGCCCGTGTTCGTTATCACACCTCTCTCGTAGCCTTTCAGATCGGGGCGTGTCTCTTCGAGAAAGAGTGTGTTATAGGATGGATTATATATTATTTCCAGGGGATCTTCAATGCCGTATTCCGACAATTCTTCTTCAGTGATCATGTTTGAACTCGTTAACAAAAGTAATTTGATCTCAAATTTATCAAATAATAAAACTTAAACTGGGCTCTCATAACTTATTTCTCAACAATATGGGCTTTTCATGAATCGGGCATAATGCACTCAGGTGACAGTATCAGTTTGAATGGTTGGATATGCTGACCATATGTAAAATAAAAAGAGGATGTCTCAAAGGATACACTTTTTATAACCGTCCTGCTGAAATTATTCAGTCAGGCTAGAGGGGCACCGGAAATACGCACAAAAGTTAAAAAACAGATTATGTGTTGTTTATCCTTGTGTTTTCTGTACCGCTTTTTCTCAATACGGCTTATAGTGACCTTTGAGACAGCCTCTGATTCAATTATTTAAGCTTGCTTACGCTAGCTTCCGAATTTAACTGACGCCTGTGCCGCTGCAAGTCTTGCGATCGGAACCCTGAAGGGCGAGCAGCTTACATAGGTCAGACCCGCTTTAAAGCAGAACTCCACCGAAGCAGGATCTCCACCCTGTTCTCCGCAGATACCGACTTTCAGGTCAGGCCTGGTGGCACGTCCTTTTTCAACCGACATTTTGATCAGCTGTCCAACGCCTTCCTGGTCAATTGTCTGGAACGGATCGGCACTGAGCATCTTCTTGTCGAGATAGTCATGCAGGAAGCCTCCAATGTCATCACGGCTGAATCCGAATGTCATCTGGGTAAGGTCATTGGTTCCGAAGGAGAAGAACTCAGCTGTTTTTGCCATACGGTCGGACAGGAGAGTTGCCCTCGGAATTTCAATCATCGTACCATATTTGTAATCTATCTTCTTGATGCCCGCCTTTTTGCAGACTTCAGCATATACTGTATCAACAATCTTCTTTGTTACATCCAGCTCTGACACATCGCATGTTACGGGAACCATCAATTCAGGTTTGGGATGTTTTTTAGCATTCAGCAGCTCTGCCGATGCTTCAAACATTGCGCGAACCTGCATTTCGGTTATTTCCGGATATGTTATGCCAAGACGTACGCCGCGGTGACCCATCATAGGATTGCTTTCATGAAGAGCTTCGCCGCGTTTTACAACGTCTGATTTTTTTATTCCAAGCGCCTTTGCCAGTTCAGCCTGTTTGTCTGCGCTCTGCGGAACAAACTCATGAAGAGGAGGATCAAGCAGCCTGAAAGTTACAGGCAGTCCATCCATTGCTTCGAGGGTTGCCTTCATGTCTTTTTTCACATACTTGAACAATTCATTAAGGGCTTTGCGCCTTTCTGCCTCATTAGCGCTGAGTATCATCTTGCGCAGGAGGAACAGGGGCTGTTCGGAACCTTTGCCGTAGAACATATGCTCTGTACGGAACAGGCCTATCCCCTCAGCTCCGAAATCGCGGGCTATTTTGGCGTCTTCAGCAGTGTCAGCATTGGTACGGACACCCATCTTGCGGAATTTGTCGACAAGTTTCATGAAGCTCTGGAAGCGGGGATTTTCTGATGCATCCATCAGGTCCAGCGCACCCAGGTACACATTGCCTTTCGTACCGTTAAGTGTAATTACATCACCCTCTTTAAGAACTATATCGGTCCCGGTAACTTTTGCTTTCTTTGCTGCCGTGTCAACATGGAGGCCACCAGCTCCCACAATACAGCACTTGCCCCAACCACGGGCCACCAGGGCTGCATGTGATGTCATACCACCGCGTGCAGTAAGGATACCTTCTGCAGCTCTCATACCCTCAACGTCTTCAGGATTTGTTTCCTCGCGAACGAGAATCACCTTTTGTCCCTTGCGGAACCATGCAACTGCATCTTCAGCAGTGAAAACTATTTTGCCGACAGCTGCACCCGGTCCGGCCGGGAGGCCTTTGACCGCGGGTTTTACCTTTTTCTCTGCATTGGGATCACAGATAGGATGGAGAAGTTCATCAAGCTGGGCAGGATCGACGCGCATAATGGCAGTCTTATCGTCAATGAGCTTTTCCTTGAGCATGTCCATCGCCATATTCAGGGCAGCAGTTCCTGTTCTCTTTCCTGCACGGCACTGCAGCATGTAAAGCGTACCTTCCTGAATCGTGAATTCAATGTCGAGCATGTCATGGAACGACTTTTCAAGAATATCCCTGATATCGCAAAGCTCCTTGTATGTTCCCGGCATTGCTTCCTGCATGCTTTTCAGGTGCTTGTTCTGCTCGTTCTTGGTCTCGTTGTTCAGCGGACTGGGAGTCCGGATACCTGCAACAACATCTTCACCCTGTGCATTCACAAGCCATTCACCATAGAACAGGTTCTCGCCTGTTGCCGGATTACGGGTAAACGCAACACCTGTTGCCGAGGTGTCACCCATGTTCCCGAATACCATTGCCTGTACATTCACGGCTGTACCCCAGTCATCAGGAATTCCTTCAATGCGGCGGTATGAAACAGCTTTCTTACCATTCCAGCTCTTGAACACTGCCTTGATACTTCCTTCAAGCTGTTCTTTTGCATCATCGGGAAAAGGTTTGCCAAGCACCTGCTTAACTTTTTTCTTGAATTTCTCGGCCAGGTCTTTTAATTCTTCGGCGGTTATCTCAGTATCAGATTTATATCCTCTCTTATGTTTAAATTCATCAAGCATTTCATCGAGCTGCCTGCGAATACCCTTGCCTTCACCAAGATCTATGCCTTCTGCCTTTTCCATTACGACATCAGCATACATCATTATGAGACGCCTGTAGGAGTCCCATACAAAACGGGGATTGTTGGTTTTCTTGAGAAAACCGGGTATGGTAGCAGTACAAAGGCCAATATTAAGAACGGTATCCATCATTCCGGGCATCGACTTGCGTGCACCAGAACGGCATGAAACGAGTAACGCGTTGCTGGGATCTCCATACTTCATCCCCATTGTTTCTTCGGTAAGCTTCATTGCTGCCCATACCTCAGGCATAAGATCTTTGGGAAGAGTGCAGTTGTTGCTGTAATATTCATTACAGGCTTCTGTTGTGATCGTAAAACCGGCAGGCACCGGCAGACCAAGGAGACACATCTCAGCAAGGTTGGCTCCTTTGCCTCCGAGAAGGTTTTTCATGTCGGCTTTACCTTCTGCGGTCTTCCTGCCAAAGGAATAAACTCTCTTGATTTTTGACATACTTTTATGAATTTGAGATTAACTTAAATTATGGATTTTCAAAATAAGGTGCAAAGTTAATATATAAAATTGAATTTCAGAAAAGATAAATCAATTCAGGCTCTCGGATGGAACATTATAAGCGTGTCACGCAGGAAACTACGGTCGATATGCGTATATATTTCCGTGGTGATGATGGACTCATGTCCGAGCATTTCCTGAACCGCCCGCAGATCGGCGCCGGCCTCAATCATGTGTGTTGCAAATGAATGCCTGAGGGTATGCGGACTTATGTTCTTCCTGATTCCGGCTATGGCAGCCAGATCCTTGATGATTGTAAATATCATTGCCCTTGTAAGCTTTCTGCCTCTCCTGTTGAGGAAGACAATGTTTTCGTCGTGAATGACCGGAAGCCGGCTTCTGTCAGTTTTGTACAGATCGATCTCCTTAAGGGTCCTGCTTCCTATGGGAACAAGCCTCTGCTTGTCCCCCTTACCGGTAATCCTTACGAAACCCTCACCGTAATGGATATCGGTGAGCCTCAGGTTTACAAGCTCCGAAACCCTGAGACCACATCCATACATTGTTTCGATTATGGCCTTGTTCCTGTGCCCCCCGGGCTTGCTCAGATCAATGGCCCCTACCATTCTGTCAATCTCACCTACCGTAAGCACCTCAGGCAGCCTGAGTCCCATCCTGGGAGATTCCAGAAGCGATGAAGGATTATCATTTATCTCACCATCGGTTAGAAGGAACCGGTAAAAAGCCCTTATGCCTGAAATTAGCCTGGCCTGGGTCCGGGGATTAATGTTTTCTTCAGAGATCCGTGACAGGAACTCCTTCAGATCAGTATATGCAACACCGGCAGGTAAAATGGAGCTGCCTTTTTCGGTGAAGAATCTTTCAAGTTTCTGAACATCGTCAAGGTATGCTTCAATACTATTCTCCGACAAAGACTTTTCGAGCCTGAGGTAGATCTCGAAATTCCTGAATGCCTCCTTCCAGCCAAGGCTCATCTTGATTTTGTTTTGACAGGGTCAATTTCTGCGAAACTACAATATTTTTGCGGAGATCTCCCTTACGGAGCTTAAAATGAATTTGCTTATCGATCTGATCAGATAATATTTTAAGCCAGGCATATCGTTTTCTTTGTATCTTGACCCGGATTTTGGAAAATCGATGAAAGGATTGTATTTATCCGGAGAAAGGGGATTTCAGCAACCGGAAGAAAACCTGCAGAAATGAAACAAACATTGATAAACTGTTTAAAAGCGTCAGGGGCACTGCTCCTTAAAAATCTCGGACTTGAACTGCAGCTCAGCATAAAAGAGTCGCAGAGCAGCATTGTAACATCGGCCGATTATAAGAGCGACGACCTTATTGTTGATACTATCAGGAAGAAATACCCTTCCCACAACATAATCTCAGAAGAAAGCGGATTCATCGACTGCGGATCTGAATTTACGTGGGTTATCGATCCTCTCGACGGGACATCAAATTTCGCCTCAGCCCTTCCCTGGTTCGGAGTGCTTATCACATTGTTTGAAAATGATTCTCCGGTAATGGGCGGAGCCTACCTTCCTGTATGGGATACCATGTATTTTGCCGAAAAGGGGAAAGGTGTGACCAGAAATGGAAAAACGCTAGTCATGAAGAAACAGCATGAACTGAAAAATGCCCTGTTCGCTTTTTCAGTTGATTATACGGATGATGATGAGCTTTTCGGGAAATGCATCGATATATTTAAAAATGTGGTAAAAACTTCAAGAAGCATCCGTTCCACAAATTCACTCGTTGATTTCCTGAGTGTAGCTGAGGGTAAATTCGGCGGCTGCATAAACCTGTTCACCAAGATATGGGATATTTCCGGACTGGGCCTGATTATCTCAGAAGCAGGCGGCGTAATAATGGATATTGACGGAAACGAGATTCAATTCAGGCTCGATTCATCCAGCAGCGAAAGAAATTATGCAGTAATGGCAGGTTCACCCGGTATCATTGATGAAGTCAAGAAATATATCCTGAACTGATGCTTTTCAATCAGACACTGATCCTTTGCTGTCATTTTTCCTGTCTGATCTGCCATGGAAATAAATTCATTTCATGCTCATTCAACAGGAATCTCCATTTCATTTAAGTGGAAGGCCAAGCTCCCTGAATTTACCGGCAAGAAAATCGGCATATCTCATGAATCCCAGATCGGTTAAATGTACTCCGTCGACTGTGGCTTCATGATCGTCGCCTAAAGATTCGGTTTTGTCTATGAAATAGATGTTTTTATGCCCGGCATTACTGAGGTTTCTGAAGACTTTTTCACACATTTCATTTTTTTCAGCAATGCTTTTCATTGTCATTTCATCGAGCGATGATTTCTCATAGATCATATTGTTGACGAAGATGACCGGCGTTGACGGATGCTTCTTTCTTATGATTTCAAGAAGGGGTCCTGAATTTTCATTGATTTCCGCGGGAGTCATGTTCTCTGTACATTCAATAACATAGAACAGGGCATCTATTCCGGATATCAGTTCTGCAACAGGTTTTTCCATCTTTCCATTGCCGCTGAAGCCGAAGTTTATGCACTCAACCCCAAGCTTCCTTGAGATTATGCTTGAATGCACCATTCCCGGACGGGAGGCACATCCGCCCTGGGTTATGCTTGTACCGTAAAAAACGATGGGCCTGCTTTTTTCTTTTTCGGGTTTTGATATGTAAGCCAGTGAGTCGATACCAACTTCTATGCTTGTCACTCCATCGTACAACGGGAGATACATCTTAAATTCCCTTTTATCGGATGTCATGTTGCTGACCAAAAGAAAATCATTTGTTTTTCCTTCGGGCCGTGCTGTATTGATATATTGCCATCCGTTCAGGCCTTTGTAATAAAGATCAATCCCTTTTATCCCGGTCTCCGCCATGTGGTTCATTTTCGCATCATTCAGCAGTTCCCATTTCACCCTCACAGAGGTTGAATTTGAAAAGAACCTGACGGTAATCCCTGCTGAATGTCTTGATAAAGACCATACAGCTTCCCTTACCTTGTCCTTGTATGAAACAGGGAATCTGTCGTAAAGGGAAAGTTTGACCGAGTCGTTAAAGGTTGTCCCCTCTATCAGAAAATGGTTATGATCGTAATACTTTGCCCTGTTGGTTGCTTTATCCTCCTGATCCCGTCCCAGGACTGACAGTGAAATGATCACGAGAAAGATGGCGGCAGCTGTTTTTTTCATATCTGCAAATTGTTAAACCGTGTGTTGACTGTTAATTCTTCATCACATAAAAATAATAATAAAGTGAGTCAAAAAACAACATAAAAGCAATATCGGACAATGCTCCGGAATCAGGCGCCATGCTATATTGTTTTCAGCCGGGTTATGATCTTTATGGCTTGCTTTGCTTTTTTTTACCTATTTTTACCTTCTGAACTGATTTTGAACTGACATAATGAAAATAGTTATAATCAACGGTCCAAACCTGAATCTCCTGGGAAAGCGGGAACCGGAAAAATATGGGTCAGCTTCATTTGAGAATTTTTTTCAGTTACTGCAGAAAAATTATCCCCATATCAGCTTTGAATATTTCCAGTCAAATATTGAAGGGGAGATTGTATGCAGGATACAGGAGGCTGGCTTTTCTTCCGATGGTATCATTCTCAACCCGGGAGGTTACACTCATACATCCGTGGCCATTGGTGATGCAGTATCGGCGGTGCCTGCTCACGTTGTTGAAGTGCATATAACAAATGTTCAGTCGCGCGAGGAATTCCGTCACAACAGCCTGGTCGGACGCTTTTGCGCGGGAAGCATAATCGGATTCGGTCTTGATGGTTACAGGCTTGGAGTCGAGGCGCTCATTGAGAAAGTCAAAATTAAGAAAGACCTATGAATAAAAGAACAAAGATCGTTGCAACCATCTCTGACAAGCGTTGTGAACCCGAGTTTATTGGTGAGCTGTACAAGGAAGGTGTTAATGTGGTAAGAATAAATTCTGCTCACCTTAATATTGAAGGAGCACTCAAAATCATCAGCAATGTGCGGAAAGTCTCTGATAAGATTGCAATACTTGTCGATACGAAGGGCCCCGAGATACGCACCACACAGTGCGATTCTCCCATCGAACTCATCAAGGGAGAAACCATCCTGATGATAGGTGATCCCGACAGGGCCAGTTCGGAAAAGGCGATATATGTTACTCATAAAGACATTGTTTCAGACGTTCCGACAGGTTCTGCAATTCTTATTGATGACGGGGAGATACAGCTTAAGGCTGTAAGAAAGAATGATGATTTCATTGAATGCCTGATTGAAAATGATGGTCTGCTCGGATCAAGAAAAAGTGTCAATATTCCCGGGGTGAAAATATGCCTGCCCTCGCTCACTAACAAAGACAGGATTTTTATTAAGATGGCCGTTGAACAGGGGCTCGACTTCATAGCTCACTCGTTTGTGAGATCGGCTCAGGATGTGCTTGATGTTCAGGCAGTGCTGGATGAATATGAAAGCAATATCAGGATAATTGCAAAGATCGAGAACGAGGAAGGCGTGGAGAACTTTGATGAGATCCTTAATCATGCCTATGGAATAATGGTTGCCAGAGGCGACCTGGCTATCGAGATCCCATACGAGAAGATCCCTGCAATCCAGCGAATGTTCATTTCCAAATGCATTGCACACCGCAAGCCGGTCATCGTGGCCACCCAGATGCTCCATTCGATGATCTCAAATCCGCGTCCTACCCGGGCTGAGGTAAGCGATATTGCCAGCGCAATCTATTCACAGACCGATGCCATAATGCTGAGTGGTGAGACTGCCACGGGAAGGTACCCTGTAGAGGCTGTTAAAACCATGACCAGGGTTGCTGTCGAGGCAGAGAATGACAAGGAGAAATTCATTGATCATCCGGCATTAAATGTTGAAGGCGAGATATCGCGGTATCTGGCAAAGGTAGCTGTCAAAACCTCGATCAGGATCGACGCCAAAGCAATAATTGCCGATACGGTCCGGGGACGAACCATCAGGGACATGGCCGGTTACAGGGGATTCAAACACATTCTTGCACAGTGCTATCTTACCAGCACCATGAGACAGCTGGCACTTTCTTATGGTGTTTACGCCAGCTATCAGGAAAGAAAGAAGTCAATTGATGATTTCCTTAAGATTGCCCTTACCGATCTGACCAGCCGTCATGATCTGAAAAGCGATGATGTTATTGTCGTTCTTGCAGGGAACTTCTCGGGAAGCTCCGGATTTTCATTCATTGAGGTGGGAACTGTTGAGTATTTGAAAGACAGGGTGGATATAGTTGACTGAAATTAACTGCTTGGTCTGATTTTTGAGGGAGATTTATGCCTAAATGGTCAATTAATGTTGAAAATCCTTTTCTGTGCAATATGGTTTATCATTCACCCGATACATCTGTCGCTGCTGAGTATTGACTATGTTCAGGAAAAGGAAACGGCAAACGTGTTTCTGAGGATCTATTATGATGATTTTCTGCTCGATTCAGGTTTTAAGGCCGGTCATGAAAACGGAATGGATAAAATTGCAGACACCTTAGCTTTCAGGGAACTGGTATCAGGTTATGTCAATGAAAAAGTCAATATCATTGTTGACGGCAGGCATTTTCCTGTGAACCTGAACAGGTATGATCTGTCTGACAATGAGTTAAGCGTGAATATGTCATTTAAGGTCAACGGAAATATTTCAACGGTCGTGGTACGGAATCTTATTATGACCTCTCTTTATGGCGACCAGGCTAATATGGTGATTGTGAAAGCGGCGGGTTATGAAGAGGGTGTCAGGCTTACTCCGGAAAAGACCGGACATACATTTGAGATTAAATAATAAAAATACTTGTCCAGGTGATGAAACTGATCAGGGGAATATTGGCAGTCGTTTTACTGATTTTCTTTTGCAATCTGAAAGTCAGTGCGACACATAACAGGGCAGGAGAGATCACTTATGTTCAGCTTTCTGACCTGACCTTTGAAATAACCATAACCACATTCACTTACACTTTGAGTTTTGCTGACCGACAGCAGCTTGAGGTAAGCTGGGGAGACAACTCAACTTCCATAGCGGAAAGGAACAGTATACTCTATCTTCCCAATTACTACAAAAGGAATATTTATACAATTACGCATACATACCCCGGCCCCGGTGTTTACAAGATTGTTGTTCAGGATCCCAACAGGAACGCCGACGTAAAGAACATCCCGAATTCGGTAAACGTAGTGTTCTCAATCTCAACCACTCTCATTGTAAATCCGGCTATTGGCAGAAATAACACACCAGTGCTTCTTAATCCTCCTTACGACAAGGCAGCTCGCGGGTACGTATTCATACATAATCCCGGTGCCTTTGATCCCGACGGCGACAGCTTGTCATACAAAATTACAGTCTGCACCAGGGAGGATGGAAAGCCTATTGAGAATTATTCCCTGCCGCCGGCCACGAATTTCATAAGGGTCGATTCCATCAGCGGTGACCTTATCTGGAACACGCCTGCCGATACCGGAAAATTCAATGTTGCCATGGAAATACAGGAGTGGCGCTACGGCAAAAAGATCGGAATGGTAGTGAGGGACATGCAGATTGAAGTTTACGATACAAAGAACAAACCGCCGGTGAACGGCCCGGTGAGGGATCTGTGCATCGAGGCCGGAAAACAGGTTGAGTTCCTGGTAACGGCAACAGATGAAGATAATGATATGATCTCGCTTAAAGCTACTTCAGGTGTTTTCAACCTTGCCAAATGCCCGGCAAGCTTCATAAAAGTAGATTCTTCAGCAGGTTCTGCTTCTGCGCGATTCATATGGACCCCGTGCTATGAAGCGGTACGGAACCAGCCCTATGATATTCTTATCAAGTCTGATGACGACAGCGACGAGCTAAAGCTGTCGGACATTGATAACTTTCAGATAAAGGTCCTGGGACCACCACCCATCCTTAACAACGGCTTACCCGAAGGTAAATTCATCCGTCTCAGCTGGAATGATTACGGCAGCGATTACATTTCCGGATTCAGTATTTACAGGCGCGAGGGAGCCTCAACATTCAAGCCCGACTCGTGTACGGCGGGAATACCTGCCTCGGCAGGATTTGTAAAGGTTGGATATGTGGAGGGAAGTACCGCACGATCATTTGTTGATACCGATAACGGCCAGGGCCTCCAGTACGGTAAGGAATATACCTACAGGATTGTTGCAGTGTTTCCCAATGGCACCGAAAGCAAGGCCTCAAACGAGATCTCTTCCTCGCTTGTATCAGGCCTGCCAGTTATAACAAACGTAAGCGTAAGGAACACTTCAGTAACTAACGGATCAATATTTGTCAGCTGGGTGAGACCCGACAGGCTTGACACCATCCCTGCCAACGGACCATATGAATACCTTATTTACAGGGCTGAGGGGATAACAGGCACCGATTATCAGCAGATCAGATCCATCAGAACGGCAACCCTTAATGAAACATCATTCATCGACACACTTATAAATACGAGGGACAAAGGACATGTTTACAAAATTGAGCTATACAATAATGCACCGGGTAACAGGTTCCTTATCGGCGAACCGGGTTACGCATCATCGGTATTCCTTACGGCCAATCCCGGAGATGAGAAAGTACGGTTTGTTATAAGCCGGAATGTTCCATGGCTGAACTCAAGATACGATTTCTACAGGCTCAATGAAACGACAATGCGATATGATTCCATAGGTTCTACTAACCAGCTTACGTTTATTGACCCTGGTCTTGAAAACGGAAAAGAGTATTGCTATAGGGTAAGATCAGTTGGAGGATATGTACCTGCAAACCTGCCAAAGAATCTTATAAACTTTTCACAGATCGCATGTGCAACTCCTGTTGACAATGAACCTCCATGCAAGCCTGAGATAACGGTCGCCAGCCAGTGCGACAGCCTTTACAATACTGTCAGATGGCGGTTTACAGAACCTGATTGCCTGGAAGATGTTGCCGGATACAACATCTATTACAAGCCTTTATATGAGGGCAATCTTGCATTGATAAACACCATCGAAAATAGAAACACTTTTGTTTTCAGGCATTATCCGGGGGAGGTCGTTTCAGGCTGCTACGCGGTTTCTGCTTTTGACGACGGAGGTAATGAGGGAGAAATGTCGATCATGGTTTGCATTGATACATGCGATTTTTATGAGATCCCCAATGTTTTTACCCCTAATGGCGACAATTTTAATGACAGGCTGATGGCAAGGACATCAGGGCAGGTTGAGAAAGTCGACATGAAGATCTTTAACCGTTACGGGGTACTGGTCTTCCAGACCGATGAACCACGCATTAACTGGGACGGTACCTACAAGGGTAATATAGTATCCCCGGGCGTCTATTTTTACCAGTGCGAAGTATTTACACGACGAATTACCGGCCTTGAACAGATCCACCTGAACGGATTTGTACATGTTATCACTGAAAAAGGAGCCAAGGTAAATGTTGAAATTTTAAAGTAAAATCACGAAGTCAAAGGTAATGAAGAAGTTACTGATACTGTTGATTGTGGTCTGCCCGCTGTTCCTTAATGGCCAGGAGAACTCCCTTCTTCTGATGAAGGCTAAAGCATTGATTCAATCAGGGAAAACGGATGATGCAATAAACCTGATTTCAGCCGTCAGTATGAATGCGACGGATGCCTCAATATACCTTAATCGTGCGGAAGTTTATATTGCATCCGGCGACTATTCAAGGGCAATCGACGATTACTATTCAGCCAATAAAATCAATCCGGCTTCGGGTGAGTACGGACTTGCAAGAATATATGCGCTGAAGGGTGATGCTGCAACCTCAGTTTACCATCTTGAGCAATGCCTGAGGTCGGCCTTTAAGAAGAGCGAAAAAGACATCATGCTCGATCCGTCATTCTCTCCCGTAGAGAATAAGACGGAATGGCGGCAGTTCTGGAAAAAGGAGTGGTACACCAGGGAGGAGAAGGGAGTTTCGGAAATAGAATATTATGTTTCAACCGGAAATATTGATGAAGCGAAAACCATTTTTTCCGGACTTTCAGGGGAATATTCCGGCAATCCGGCAACACTCTACGGCGGAGCCCTCATAAATGTTGCCTCAGCAAAATATGGTGATGCCATTAAAACACTTACGTTGCTGCTTGCGGAAGATGCAGAAAATGAGAAGTATCTGCGGCTGCTGGTTAAAGCTCAGGAAGCATCGGGCAATTATGCGGGCGCCTCTGACACCTATGCCAGGATCATTGATTCAGGCGTTCCGGATCCTGAGCTGCTGGTTTCAAGAGCAGAATGTTTCAGGAAAACAGGAGAAATCGACAAAGCTTCAGAAATAATAAAAGAGTATCTTGAGATTTACCCTGAAAGTGTTAAAGGAATTGGCATTGCAGGGAGGCTTGAGTCAGCCAGGGGTGATAATTTAAAGGCACTTGAGTATTTTAACAGGAATGTCAGGCTGCATCCATCTGATCCGCAGAGTTATATAGACAGGGGGAATTCCTATTTCCTTTCAAGATCATGGGATTGGGCAATAAAGGATTACAGCATGTCGCTCGACCTTCAGCCGGGAAACGCGGAAGCATGGCTTAACAAGGGGATTTCCCTGCTGAACTCCGGGAAAGTCAATGATGCCTGTTTCGATTTCAGGATGTCATTGAGCCTCGGGAACAGGAAAGCGACCGAATATATCAGCCGGCACTGCATCAGGTAATCCTTTGATCTTTGGTCAGGATTTTACGTTTTTATATATCTTGTCAAAAAGGTCCCTGGGCTTAAAAGGCTTCAGCACATAGTCATTTATTGCCAGGCCCTCAATTTTATCGTGATTCTCGGACATTATAGCCGCGGTGAGCGCAATCACAGGTATTGTTCTTATCCTGGCTTCCGGCGATTCCCTGATTATTCGTGTGGCCTCAATACCGTCCATTACGGGCATATGAAGGTCCATTATCACAAGGTCAAAATCCTCTTTTGCCAGAAGTTCAAGTGCTATCCTGCCATTTTCGGCATGGGTAACCTGTACTCCCCAGCTGATCAGAAATTTGTTGGCTACAAAAAAGTTTATCTTGTTGTCTTCGGCCATCAGAATTTTTATTCCTTCCAGACCTGTATATGATTCTGATTTTTCTACTTTCTGTACCACTGCAGTTTTTTCAGGAATCCCGAAATTTAGGAAGAACCTGAATGTTGATCCGGTTCCCGGCTCACTGTCCACGTCAATCCTTCCTCCCTGCAGTTCAACAAGTTTCTTGCAGATAGCCAGTCCAAGTCCGGTGCCTCCATAATGCCTGGTCGTATCAGCCGACGCCTGGGTGAAACTGTCAAAGATTACCTTCTGTTTGTCCTTTGGAATGCCCAGGCCTGTATCCTGAACACTGAATTCAATTTTTATGCTGCCGTCACTTCTCCCGAGCTCGTTGAGGAATACATGAATACTGCCCGATTGTGTGAATTTGATGGCATTTGACAGGAGATTTGACAGGATCTGATTCAGTCTTATGGGATCCCCGATTACTTCTGAAGGAAGATTATCCCTGCTGACTATGTCAAATTCAAGATTTTTTGCCTTTGAACGGTAGGAGTAGGTCCTCATTATGTCTTTAAGGAAATCTCCAAGATTGAACTGAACCTGTTCAAACACGATTTTCCCTGATTCCATCTTGTTAAAATCAAGAACGTCATTGACCAGGGTAAGCAAATGGTTGCCTGAGAATCTCAGGGTCCGGATATAGTCCATCTGGTCTTCTCTGGGATTGCCCTGCAGCAGGAGATTTGTTATACCAATAACCTCATTTAACGGGGTCCTTATCTCATGGCTCATGGTCGACATGAACTGCTGCTTCGACTTGGCAGCCTCTTCAGCTTTGTGGCTGGCATGTATAAGATTGTCGAGCATGGTCCTTCTCTGAATAGCAATTGCTATCTGATTTGCAATGAACTCCAGCACATTCACATCATCCTGCGAGAACTTGTTTTCATCATGATAATCCTGAAGGGCCATTATTCCTATGATTTCATTTTCCGCCTTCAAAGGTACTCCCATCCAGATCTTGCATGGAGCTCCCACCAGGTCAATGTCTCCTGAGTTCTCAAGGCTTTTCAGATCTTTCTCTTTCAACAATACTGATCTCTTCAGGCTAATGACCCACCTGGTTATTGTTTTCCTTGCCGGCACCAGCTCAAAACTGTCTCTTTCATCAGCAAAAAACGGCATTGACAATGTCTCGCTCTTTTTGTCATAAAGTGCAATGAAGAAATTCGTTGTATCCCATATTTGGCTCAGCTCATGCACGATAGTCGGATATATGTCCTTAATGTCAATCTGGTTGAGAGCTGCAGTTGAAATATTGTAAAGTATGTCCTGGATAATCTGGTTTTTGATATCGAGGGAAATATCCCTGTAGATACCGATATAAGCTGCAATTTCGCCGTTGATAATTATGCTGGTAGCAATGAGCGACACGTTGATCTGCCTTCCGTTCTTATGACGCCTTACCAGTTTCTTTTCAATCTTGTTATTTTCTGCTGTCAGGACGTCGATCCCCGGTGCTTCATTTTTAAGTTCATCCGGTACTATAAGATCTTCAAGCTGCTGTCCGGAAGCCTCTTCAACAGTGTAGCCGAAAAGAGTTGTAAATTCCTTGTTGATCCGTGATATTTTACCCTGACGGTCAATAATGGCAATTGCTTCGGGTATTGAATCAATCAGGTTCTCAAGAAAGACCTTCTCCCTGTCATTTTTTCCTCTCAGCAACTCCAGTTCCCCTGATAGTTTTCTGTTAAGAGCGGCCTCTTCTTCGTATTTTTCCCTGTAATCGACCATAATATGCTTCATCTGATCAACTAGATACATAACCTTTTTGCTTTAATAATAATAAAACTCCTATTTCAGCAAAAAAGTATCTGACAGATAATCCCTTCACATGGATTTTACCTGGTAATACCTGCAGAATCCCTTCAGACCGCATTCACCGCATAAAGGGTTCCTGGCCTTGCAGACGTAACGGCCGTGCAGGATAAGCCAGTGGTGAGCTTTGTGCATCAGGTCAGAAGGAATGTTTTCCGACAGTTTCTTCTCAATAGCCAAAGGTGTTTTTGCATTCATTACAAGCCCTATCCTCCTGGAAACTCTTGCAACATGGGTATCTACTGCCATTACCGGTTTCCTGAAGACGACCGAAGCAACAACATTTGCGGTTTTTCTGCCCACGCCGGGCAGTCGCTGCAGCATCTCCGGCTCCGAGGGGATGATCCCGTTAAAATCTCTGATCAGCATCCTGGCCATTTCTGAAAGGTACCGGGACTTGCTGTTTGGATATGAACATGATTTTATGAACTCCAAGATCTCTTCCGGACTTGCTTCAGCCATCGATCTGACATCCGGGTACTTCCCAAGCAACCGGGGAGTTATCATATTGACCCTTTTGTCGGTGCATTGTGCACTTAGGATAACCGCAACAATTAGACTGTAAGGATCATCATAGGTGAGTTCTGTTTCAGCAACAGGCTTGTTTACAATGAAATATTCTATTACATTCCTGTATCTCTCCTTTTGGGTCATGTCATTGCATTAAAATGATCCGGAAAGTTAGCACTTTTTGTACTTTTGTATCAGGATTGAGTTCCGGATTATTTTTATTTTGAAATTTCCGCAAAGAAATTGATTAACTGCCGGAATTGATAACTTTATCAGCTAATAAATCTCAGCTTGGAAAAGATAACAGTAAATACTCCCGGATCGGTCTCCGAGATATTCATAGGCGAGAACTGGGAAACGGTGGGCAGGCTCATCCCTAAGGACGGAGTGGTAATTATCACAGATCAGAATGTTCATGCATTGTACGGAAAGAAATTTCCTGATTTTCCTGTGTTGATTGTCCAACCCGGTGAGCAGAGCAAAAGGCTTGAGGTGATCGGAAAGCTTGCAGAAAAACTTATTGAAGGTGGAATCGACCGTTCGGGTTTCCTGCTTGGGATCGGGGGCGGTGTGGTTTGTGACATAACAGGATTCCTCGCTTCTGTATATATGCGGGGTATACGATTCGGGTATGTCTCCACAACACTTCTTGCACAGGTGGATGCAAGCACCGGAGGCAAGAACGGCGTTAACCTGGGAGATTCTAAGAATATTCTGGGATGTTTCCGGCAGCCTGAGTTTGTCATATGCGATCCCGTAATGTTTTATACCCTTACTGATGAGGAATACTATTCGGGTCTGGCAGAATTGATCAAGACGGGCATTATAGGGAACGCAAAACTATTCGAGAAGATTGAACACAACCGTGAAGCGATAATCAGAAGGGATGCTGAATTATTGTCGCTTCTGATATCCATGGCTGTGAATTTCAAGGCATCGGTAGTATCTGAGGATGAAAAGGAGTCGGGGATACGGCGCATACTGAATTTCGGACATACCTTCGGACATGCCATTGAACTTAATAGTTCTATGGCTCACGGATTTGCCGTGGCTTCAGGAATGGAACTGGCAGCCAGGTTCTCATGCAGCAAAGGCCTTATTTCAGATACTGAATGCGAAAGGATAATAAATATCCTGAAATCCTTTGATCTTCTGAGAACTTATTACATGACTGATGACCAGGTCGGCAGGCTTATACTGCATGATAAGAAAAAGGCAGGCAGCAATATTTATTTCGTGTTTACGGAAGGTATTGGTAAAGCTGTGGTCGAGAAAATCCCGGTAAGGGAGGTGGTGGATTTCTATTTGAATAATAAGGCTGAAAAATAAAAGATATCGGTTATGAACTCATTTGGTGAAGTTTTCAGGGTGTCGCTTTTTGGTGAGTCACATGGTAATTCAATCGGAGTTGTCATTGACGGATGTCCTCCCGGGCTCTCAGTCGATGCAGGTGATTTTGTTCCCGATCTTTCAAGACGACAGAGCGGGAGGAAAGGGACCACAGTCCGCCATGAGGCAGATAAACCTGAAATCCTCAGCGGAATTTTCAATGGCCGGACCACCGGGTCTCCCATAACCGTGGTTACCAGGAACAGCGACAAGATATCCTCTGATTATGATGAGTTCAGGAATATGCCCCGGCCGGGCCATGCTGACTTTGTTGCCGGCATAAAGTATTCGGGTTTTTCCGATATGCGTGGAAGCGGGCATTTTTCTGGAAGAATCACATGGGGACTAGTTGCTGCCGGAGTGATTGCAAAAATGATTATCAGGCCTTCGGAAATTTCGGCAAAGCTAATTTCAGCCGGTGGAAATCCCGATATAGAATCAGCCATCGGGAAGGCCATGTCGTAAAACGACTCTATCGGAGGAATCATTGAATGTACAGTGAGAAATCCAAGCAAA
>CAZTDW010000033.1:0-25738 GCA_964611835.1 uncultured Rikenellaceae bacterium
CCAGATAGAAAAGGTAAGTAAGCAGAAAATAATTAAGGATGCCTGCAAGCATAAACCGTGAGCGTAGAGAACCCTTAATGGCAAAAATCAGTGATATAAGTAATAAGGGTACTGCGAGGAACAGAGTCACATAATCCTGCGCTATACCCTGAATAGCAACATCGGCAGACATATGCCTGTACAGGCCATCACCATAAACTGTAACTGTTTTGCCACGAACAGACTGGTAATCATAATGGCCGTTACCACCGTGTGAAAAAATCCCTGACGATGCAGCAATGATAGCTATGATGGCTACTACGATAACAAGGACTGATATTACTTTTTTGTTCTTCATAAAAATTTAAGAAACGGTGCAAATATAAGAAATAGAAAAATTGTCATGAAGTATCATTCTTGATGTATTTTTTCAACCTTAGTTGATAAGATTTTAAGAATGAAACAGGTAAAAAGTTTGTCATTGATTTAGTGGCAAAAAGACAATATCCATTGATATTCAAGGATTATTGAGGATCAAGGGGCGGTGCGGACTCGAATTGAGCAAAAAATATAACATACGTTTAAGCGCATACCTTAATTGCCATAATATCCTAAAGGTACGAGATAGGTGGATTAATTTAAACAAACATCTTTTTCATCTCACTCTCTTCAAACGGCTTTGTCAGATGGATGTACCTGTCCATAATGCTGTATGAAGATTGTCCTACCCATTTAAGTATGCTTTTCCAGTTAACACCTTTGATAACAGCTAAAGAAATAAATGTATCCCGGAAATTGTGACTGGTATGATCGGTTTTGAATTTCAAATCTTTGTATTCTTCTTTTAATGCCAGAAGATTATAAAGTGATTCGTGGGGCAGTGTCTCACAAAGTCCCTTAAGTTCTGCCAGGCTCCTGGCAGCTTTAACAGCATGACTAATTATTATTTCACGGGTAGCTCCATCAAATACAGGAGGAAGATCAGGAAGATCATTATATGGAATCGTTCTATTGTAGGTCATCCTGACGATAATATACCATTTCTTGGGTTTGATGAAGATCCTGAAGAATGATAGGAATTAATTAACCGTATCTTCATTATAAATAAAAATACATGTTCGATGTTTTGATATTTTCGGGCATGTATCTAAACATTTCCACAGTTAATATATTTATAGGTACCCCTTCTCCCCCTTACTCTCTTTTTGCTTTTTGTCGGACTCTTTCAAATAATAGTTAATCAATAACGATGCATTTCTGAAAGGAAAAAAGTAATTTGGTAATTCTTTCTTACTACCTGATTTTAAAATGGAATCCATTTTATTGGTTGGAGTATTTGAGGGATTAATAGTCTTTCTTCTGATCTTTCTGAAACGCAGGAAGACGGTTTCAGACTACCTGCTGTCATCCTTCTTCCTGATTTTTACATTCAATACCTTTCTGAGTTACCTGGAAATATACAATCGTACCCACGGATTTCCATTCCCCTTGTTCATATTTGTTTCCACTCCGTTCTTATTGCTTCACTGGCCGATCTTATGGCTGTACGTAAAATCGCTTACCGATCAGCATTTCAGGTTCAGACCTGTATATCTCCTGAATCTGTTACCCTTTGTGCTTTGCCTTGGGCTCTTCACCCTTGAATATTACACTAAGCCTCTGGATGAAAAGATAGTAAAACTTCAATCTGAATCATTCAAGCAACAGTGGGATTATCCGGCTGTAATTATCACAATGACTTTATCGTCACTTGTTTACCTTTCATGGGCGGCAGTACTTGTAAGACGCTATAACCGAAAGATAAAAGTGTATTTCTCCGAAACCTACAGGTACGACCTTTACTGGCTTCGGGTGCTGATGATAATTTCGGCGGTGATTTACACGATCATATACCTTGCTTTCGCGATAGATCTGGTTATCCCGCTTGCCCCGTTCAAATGGATGCACCAGGCGAGTTTCCTGCTGGGTTCGGTCTATATTATTGTCCTGGGATTTTTCGGACACCGTCAGGGCAATCTTTTTTCAGATAAGAATATTGGTATTGATCTTAAGGAACCCGCGCCCTTCCCGGATATCAAATATTCAGTTACCCCAAAGGAGAATGATTTTATTCTTTTCCTTCTGAAATTCATGAGCGAGAAGAAACCCTTCCTGATACCTGAAATTACCCTTTCAGCCCTGGCTTCTGAACTGGAAGTTACTCCTGACTACCTTTCAGGGATAATCAACAATAAACTTGGAAAGAATTTCTTCGATTTTATAAATCACTACCGGATCGAAGAATTTAAAACACGTTCCATGGCACCTGAAAACAATAAATTCACTCTCCTCTCAATTGCCTACGATTGCGGATTCAATTCAAAAGCCACTTTCAACCGTGTTTTCAAAAATGTCACCGGGCTCACACCTGGTGAATATTCCAGCCGGTAAACCCCTGTTTCCACTCAGAAAATAGCTGCTGGTCTCATGAAGTTGAGACCTCTTTTTTACAGGAAAGTATTTTTCCGAGACCTCCTGAAAGCTTACTGAGACCTCCGTCATTCAGGCCTCATCTACCTTTGTGTCATAATCTCAATATACAAAGGAAATGGAAACAGCAATAATTTACGCATCAAAACACGGCACAACCAGTCTCGTGGCAGAAAAGATAAAGAGTCTTCTGATTGACGACGAGGTGGTCCTGTTTAACCTCGACAATCAAGACCGGATCGAACTCTGTCACTTCGAGCGCATCATCATAGGAAGTCCTTTATATACAGGTGCACCTTTGCCGGTTGTCAGAAAATTCATCGAACAGAATCTTCTGGCCTTGCTTCAGAAGAAGGTTGGAATTTTCGTGTGCTGCATGTTCTTTGACAAAGCTGAAAAGCAGATAATCAAAGGATTTCCGGAATTGCTCAGGAATCATGCACGCAGCATCAAAAACATGGGTGGTGAATTCCGGTTTGAAGATATGAACTGTATCGAACGCCTTGTGGTAAAGAAAATCTCCGGCGCCACAGGCAGCGTATCTGAGATCAATGTCAGGAACATTGAATTATTCGTCGGGGAGTTGACTGCTGCAGCATCACAACCCGGTACCAGTGTATCAGATTTATTTGTAAAACTTTAAAATAATACCACCATGGACTTTTTACGTTGTTTCACAATCGCTTTCGGTGTTTTTGACACGGCAGGTGCCATAATGCTGATTTTTGGAATCTTCCTTATCCTCTCCTGGCTGGCAGCCATCTTCCTGGAAAACTTTCTGGTTTTTACAGCCGTTCTTGCAGTTACTGCCTTAAACGGCCTTGTGCAGGTTCTCTCCTTTATAATTCCCCGTAAGACGGGAAAGCCGTCCGTTATTCATGCTTTGCCCGTGGCTCTTTTGTTTCTTGCTGGTGAGACAGAGTATTGCCAGGCTGTTGAGGGAAACCATAAAAACCTGACAACCGGCAGCAGGTATATTTTTCCTTTTAACTTGAATGAAGAACCGATGAATCGCCTGCTTGTCGCCAGTTTTAAGGATGATCCCGAGTACGAGGGAATTGAACCGCAGATGTTTGACAGTGCCACGGGTAAGGGATTAAAGATACTTATGTACAGAAAAGACAGGAAGGTCGATGTGTACTATGAAACTGGCGTCAGTTTTGATGTTAAGACCTTCACTCTTGGAGATGGCCTCGGTTATACGGCTGAGACTGCCATGTCGCCTGCACGATTTGATGTTACTGAAAAAGGAGTTGATATTGATATTGCCTTTAAGGATAAATCCGGGCGCAATGTTAAGATAATCATTAAAGAAAACGCTCAGAACATCCGTCCCTTTCCATTTCTTGCTCCCGTGGGAAATGATGTAAAGGACCCCAATAAGCTTTTCGCGGTATACATGAAGGAATTCGATTTCGTGAGAAGAGAAGGAACAACTGTACATGTAACAATTGGAGACAGGGAACTTAAACCGGCAAGCTTTCCAATCTCAAGAGACGGACAGAAAGTATTCCTCATGCGTTATGCGTCCGGTCTTGTCATCGGTGAAATAAATGCATCTGTAACAAAACCTCATGTAGTTGAAAATATTACCCCTGGTATGATAAAGACAGGAGATATGAACCTGTTTTTCAATGAAGATAATGAAGTACAAAGCTGCTGGCTCGACTCGAAGTCTGACAGAATTGAGCTTAAATTCAAGAGAGGTTTCCCAAACCTTCTGACTTTGCCGCAGAATGAAAAAGTCAAAGGTTCCTGGCAATATGCCGTATCCGGTGAAGTGCTTTTCGGAGGTAAGTATTCACTGTTAAGGGATGACGGCAAGGTTTATATCGGTTTTGATGTCACAAAAAAATGGAAACCACGTAATATCCCGTTCAGTTTCAGGATATTTACAAGCATCGTTCGTATGTTCCGGACATGGCCGGTTTCCTACACGTGGAATGCAACCGTTGATTTAAACGAGATGTCAACCGAAGGCAAATGGCAAAGGAAATAACAGAGCGATGGAAGTCAGCCGGGAGTCAGACTTCATCACCCAGCTTCAGGTAAAATCCGATTGCATTCAGACCTTCACTCTTGCGATAGTATTCAGGATCAGTTAGTTTCGTGTTTTCCAGTCGTTTAACCTTTATCAATACGCTTCCGGCCTTCTCTTTCATAACCTGGACACCTAAGGTTGCCCTGCTTTCCACCGCATTGATCTGAGAGGTGTTGAACAGGACAAACTTTTTAATGCTGCTCATCGCAACCAGATCAATGTCATGTTCAATGAGTTCAATAAAGACCAAACGCGATTTGCCGCTGAAAGCATTCCTGAGTTTCTTTCACGCGTATCCAGTTTTAAAACTTCCATAGAGATCTTCCCGATTTTGCTGGATTTTGTTTGAAAACTTATTACCCGAATCCACAGGTTTGCCGTTTGGTATCGAAAAGGAGAAGGAAATTATTAAGCGGCATTCAGATACTGGCTGTTTATATGTTAAAGTAATCAAAATTCAATGATTAACTAAGTTTTCAAAAGGAGCAGAGAGAAAAATATATAATTTAGGCTATGCATGTAACCAGAATCATTTTTTTCTTTATTCTAAGCTTGTGGATTGAGTTCACGGCAGTTTCACAGCCTAGCATAATAGGGATTATTGTTGAAAGGAATTCGAAGCTTCCCATCGCATTTGCATCGGTTACATATCAGAAGCAATCAATTCTGAGAGGAGTTATAACAGACATCCATGGGAAATTCGAGATCGCAGACAGGGACATTAAAAGTCTGCAGGTATCATGTGTAGGCTATCAGAAGCAAAAAGTTATCATCACTCCGGAAATGAAGCTGACTGACCTGGTGATTGAGCTCAGAACAGACACTTTAAGCATAGGCGAGGTGACCATTACCCCTGGCATGAACCCTGCTGTGAGGATAATGAGGAAAGTATTGGGGAACAAGAAGTTCAACGATTTTGAGAACTACGATAAATACACTTATGAATGCTACCTCAAGACAATACTGAACCTTAAACTATCGTATGATGCAACAAAGCAGGATAGTGCTGCCATCCGTAAAAACAGGGATCTGAATAAGCACGCAAGATTCATTTCGGAATCGATTATTTTGTCTTCCACTGTAAACAGAAGAACAGAGAACAAGGTTATTGCGGTAAAGACTTCCGGATTTCAGAATCCGGTTTTAGGTCAGTATTTTGTTTCTATGTTCCATAATTCAATCTCATTTTACAGGAACAACATTGCTCTTTTTGCTCTGCCCATATCCGGCGACATGACAAGCACTGAATACCTGAGCCCGGTTTCGGATGAATGTCTCAGAAGTTATAACTACATTCTTGAAGAGACATACGAAAATTCCACCGACACGCTGTACCTGATTGAATTCCATCCGAAAAAAGGCTCAAATTTCAACGGCCTCAAAGGCAGGCTTTACATAAGCTCAAATGGGTGGGCAGTCAAAAACATTGTTACTGAACCGTTTGAAAAAGGACTCATTGATTTCAGGTTCAGGCAGGATTACGAATTTATTGACGGCCGGTGGTTCCCTTCAGCCCTTGATGAGGAGATAGGTTTCGTTTCAATGAAAATAAGCAAAAAAATCAATGCCGTACCGGTCTATCTGGTAACCTCGAGGATAAGCAAGGTTGATTTCAATTCTTCAATAAGCATCGATTCAATTGATTACAGGAAAGTTTATGCCGATGAGGAAATGATAAAGAAAAGTGAATCAGTTCTTAGAGTCTCGCGACCTGATTCCCTGACAGCGATAGAAAAAAACACTTACAATTTCCTCGATTCCATTGGCAAAAGATTCAAATTCGACTATTGGGCTGGAATTTATCCAGCTCTGGCTACCGGGAAGTTGCCGTTGAAATTCATCGATATCAGTCTGGCCGAGTTTTTCAGGTCAAACGAATATGAGGGGACTCGTATAGGAGCAGGATTCAGCACAAACGATATACTATCGAAGGTAATATCTTTCGGAGGCTTTGCCGGTTATGGCATCAGGGACAAAGAGTTCAAATACGGCGGTCATGTGGCCTTAACCCCGGGGAAAAAAAGAGAGGCCGAATTAAGATTCTCATTTCAGAACAACCTCAGGGAACCGGGTATGGATCAGCAGGGAAAATATGAAATTCAGTCTCTCAGCGAATATTTCAGGAATTATATAGCCTGGCGGATGGATAATTTTATCGAGGAGAGAGCTGAGCTCAGCTTCCGGCTGTCGCGGTATCTGAAGATCTCATCTGCGCTCAGTCTGAGAGAGATAAAACCGACCTACGAATATGAATACAAGGGCATTAAGGTTAATGATTTTTATGCTGATGAGTTTAAGATTTCAGCCAGGTTTGCGTATGGGGAGGAGATCCATATGTTTGGAAATCAGAAGATCGTCTATTATGAAGGAAATCCGGTATTCAAGATAGACTATATGAGAGGTATCGATCTTTTTAACAGGGAGAGTTATAATTATAACCGGCTTGAAGCAGCTCTGGATGTCAGGGCCTACAAGGGCAGGATTGGTCAGGCCAATATAAGAATTGCAGGGGGGTATATCGACCGGCCGCTTCCCTACAGCCTGCTCTTTACCGGTGAAGGAAGCAAAAGCTATTTTCCCTTGCTCATTACCAATACCTTCCAGACGATGAAACCTTACGAGTTTCTCTCAGACAGATACGTCAATATATTTTTCACCCACAATTTCGGTTCGCTTCTGCTTGAAACCAGGTGGTTCAAGCCAAGATTCGTTGTTGCGCAAAATACGGGCTGGGGAACTCTCAGAAATGCTACAGATCATGATATAGATTTCAAAACCAAGGAAAAGATATACCTTGAATCAGGCCTTTTAATCAACAATATCATCAGGTTCAAAATTTTCAATCTTTACTATGTCGGTTTTGGAGGCGGCGCTTTCTACCGTTATGGGCACTATGGCTATGATAAGGTTTTAGACAATCTGGCACTAAAGGCCTCAATCACAGTGGCGCTGGAGTAGTACACACAGGGAAGTAAACACAAGGATTTCACTAGAATTGGAATCGTCCGCCACTTTAATCGATGCGGATCCGGAAGGAGGTTCTCTTGTAAGATCATTCCTTTCTTCCATTTCTATTCTCCTTTTCAGGCTTTCTGCACTTTGCATTGTTATAAGGTTTTGATGAAAACCCAAATGTGGGAATTATTCTTTTTTTAAATGCAAATTTCTTTAAATTTCTCTGCTGTGATCATTGTCTGTTAAAGCCGCGCTTATTGAAATTCCTTACTCTCTGTTAAACTCCAAACTTCTGATTTTCATATTGAAACTATATCCATGATTAAAACATTTCTTAACTTCACACATGCTTTTAACAAAACTGCACATTCCTCCTGCTGGAAATAATGTAGTTCACCGATCTGAGCTGTTTGAAAAACTGAACTCCGGCCTGAACAAAAAACTGATTCTGGTATCTGCTCCTGCCGGGTATGGCAAAACAACTTTGATAAGCGACTGGATCAGCCAGAACAAAATACCGGCTGCATGGCTTTCACTTGACAGTGGCGATAATGACCCGGCTGTTTTTTTAAGCTATGTAATTTCAGGAATTCAAACCTTAGATAAAAAATTCGGACACAGGGCCCTTCGGCTTATTAATTCACCCAATTCCCCATCTGTTGAATCAATTACCAGCCTGTTAATCAACGATGTACTCGGTATTAATCAAAACTTTTTACTGGTACTCGACGATTTTCATTCGATTAAGAGTAATGAAATACTGAAATTGACAGCCTATTTGTTTGACTATATTCCAGGCAATATCCACATAGTAATACTTACCAGATCTGACCCTTCTCTGGCTGTTTCAAGGTTAAGAAGTCAGCATCAATTGGTTGAGTTACGTTCCTCAGACCTTAGTTTTTCGGCAAATGATATTTCCATATTGTTCAATAAGAGGCTCAAATTAGGCCTGTCTGTTGATGATGTATACTCTCTTGAATCAAAAACCGAGGGCTGGGTTGCCGGTCTGCAGCTGACTGCTTTGTCCATGACAGGCCGTGAAGATATTTCCGCATATATTCAGGACTTAAAGGGAGATAATCGATACATCATGGATTATCTGATGGAAGAGGTGCTGAAGATCCAGACAGATGAAATCAAAGAATTCTTATTACAGACTTCTGTGTTGGAGCAATTATCTGCTCCTTTATGCAACGCTGTCCTGGACAAAAATGACAGCCGGTTGATACTTGAAACTCTGGAAAGGAATAACATGTTTCTGATTCCTTTAAATGCCGAAAGGACCTGGTACAGATATCATCATCTCTTTGCAGATTTATTAAAACAAAGGTTGTTGCTTCAATCAGATTCGCAACCTGAAAAGTTGCATAATAAAGCCTGTGACTGGTTTGAGCAGAATGGCATGTATGAATTTGCTTTGAAGAATTCTTTGATGATAAAAAATTACGAAAAAGCGATTCAAATACTTGGAGGGATAGTTGAGGGTATGTGGGAAAATGGAATGCACAGTTCCATCCTCAAATATTGTGATTTAATACCTGATTATCTGGTTAAAAAGAATCCAACCCTTTGTCTGTATTTTTCGTGGATACTGATCACAACAGATCAGGTTCAGAAAGCTGAACCTTTTTTGACCAGCGCCGAAAATTTAACAAAGGAATTAATTAATGATCCTCATTCACCGGCAGATATTGTAATCTCTAACAATATATTGCTCAGCAAGATATCTGTTGCATTTGCTTATATGAATACATTTGCCATGTCTCCGGAGAAAGTATTGGATTATGCCAGGAATGCCATGAAATTCCTGTCAGATGATGATTCATTATGGTTAGGCTGGATCTGGTATTCTGTCGGTATGGCTGAAATGTCAAACGGGGATATTGAACAGGGGACACAAACACTTCGTAAGTCGCTCGATTATAGTAAAAAATCAAACAATTTATATCTGATATCTGAAATCGCTTATGAAATAGCATATCATGAAATGAGGCACGGTCACTACAAAGCTGCATTTAAGCATTGTTCAGATCTTCTAAACTACATGAAAATAAACGGGTATTCGGAAATTGCTAAAGCAGAATGGACTTATACCGGTTTGTTTACAATGATGTCAGTCATACAATGCATCTGGACCGATCTCGATTCAGCCCTGGAAAATGTAAAAACGGCGTACAACTTAAGTAAGGATGAGAAAAATACAGGTCACAGAATTAAGGTCTTACTTGCTTATTCATATATTTTATATGCACGCGACGACAAAGCCGGGGCTAAAAGCAGATTAAATGAGCTGGAAAAGACAATGAGACAATTCAAGGCCACCCATCATGTGACTGATACGTATGTAGGTTGGATGATAAGAATACTTGTTGACGCAGGTCAGATTGACAAAGCCGGTGATTTTGCGAAGGAGTACGGGGTGGGACTTAATAAGAAGATCAGCTATAAGGAGGAATTGTCCTACATAAACTATGTCAGGTTGTTGCTGGCTCAAAATAAATTCAATGAAGCAGAAGCAATGATGTCAGAATTGTATTCCATGGCTTTTTCAGGTAATAGAATTGAATCAATGGTTTATCTGAAAATCTCATATGGTGTCATGTACAGTATGACAGGCGAACGGCAAAAAGCTGTCAGAAACCTGATTGAAGCAATGGAACTTGCAGCAGATGAACATCTTGTAGTATTTTTTCTGTATGACCTGAATTATACAGTTGATTTATTTGAGGAAGTTTATAAAATACAGGCTGCCGGAAAAACCAGCATTCCCGATATATTTGTACGAAAGCTCAGGCAGGCTGTTGAAGCAAAGAAGAGGCGATTGAAAATACATCCGGAATTGGAATTAAGCACTCGTGAAATTGCCACTCTGAGACTTTTAGCTGATGACCTTGTGAACCGGGAAATTGCTGAAAAACTTTTTATTTCATTGAATACCGTTAAAACACACCTGAAAAATATCTTTCTGAAACTTCAGGTTGATAACCGTTCCGGGGCTGTAGCAAAAGCTAAAGAGATGGGATTATTGTAGTACATCAAATCTCCTTATTATAAAAATCACCCTCCAAATCACCCGCACGGGTGATTTCTTTTTAATGGACACCGATGATCTTTGCCGGGTATTTAATATAAAAAAATGAAAGGCAAAATCAGGATTGTGGTTAAGGGAGGTCTCGATCAAAAATGGTCGAATCGTTTTGAAGGCATGAAAATCAGCTATGAAGCGGGCAGCACAATTCTTTCCGGAAATCTCAAAGATGATTCACATCTGCATGGGATCTTAGAGATCATTCGTGATTTAAATTTAACTCTTATATCAGTTAATCCGGCTGAAAACCAGAATCCACTAAATGAAATTTTGTAAAAACCATCAATTATGAAAAAGTTAATTTCAACAACATTAATGATTGCCATTTTCACAGTACTGGCAATCAGCCAGGAATCCTCCAGGGAAGTCAATAGTACTTTCAAAAAGGTTGTTCCTTCGTACAAATTCTCATTAAGCACTCCATATCTGACATTCCTCAATTTTGGTCCGGAAAAAACAAACACCCACCATTATGAGTTTCATTTTGGATTTCAACTTACATCTAAAGACAAAATCGGTATCAAAGTGGCCACCTGGAAGCTATTTGCACCAATGGGCATACAATTATGGGATCCGCTTTTTCGGGATGAAGGAGAATTCTTCCCGGGAAGACTCCGGGAAAGGGGCTTAGGAGTTACTTATCAGCGAATTCTCTGGAAAGGACTATTCGTGTCAGCAGAAATCTATCCATTATTCAAAACATATTTTGACGAGAATAATAAAAAGACTGGTGATGGTTTCAAATTGTATACTTCTTACCACCTGGGATACCATATACCTCTGTTCAAAAACAGGTTGTATATTGAGCCTCAGGTTCACTGCAATTATTGGCCAATTGACAACCAGGGCCCACTGGGTTTTGAGGAAAAAGAAGACAAATGGGATAATTTCTTCCTGTTTGAACCAAATTTGTATATAGGGATCAATTTTTAAATGTCAGTCTGTGTGCAGGATAATTATGAATAGTGAGTTCATAACATAAGCTAGCCCATAGTCTGTCCGTACCAAGTAAAATAATCAGTAAATTGGATTCAACAATCTGTAATTTGGATATCTGCAGTTCCTCATTGTTGACTTATTTTGTATAAAGAAATACCAGAAAAGTTATGAAGGATATAGCGTATAGGGTTCAGACGATCTCGAAACTGCATGAAATAGCAGGGTTTGAGAAGCCTAAACATCCTTTGGTCTCAGTAATTGATTATTCAAAAGTAAAAGTTGTAAATGCTCCCGATTCTGCCAGTTTCATTTGCAGTTTTTATACTGTCAATTTCAAAAAGAATTGTCATTTCATGTATGGACGGCAACTATTTGATCATCAGGAAGGGACATTGCATTGTACGGCTCCTGATCAGATCATCACTTTCGACCGGAAAAGAGATACAGGAAGCTCCGAAGGCTATGGCCTGTATTTTTATCCTGAATTAATAAGAAACTCTGGTCTCGGGAAAAAAATACATGAATATTCCTTCTTTTCCTATGCCGAAAATGAAGCCCTGCATCTCTCAGAGAATGAGAAACAGACATTGTTTTCTATCCTTAAACAAATAGAAATCGAGTACAACACAAATATTGACCACTATTCCAATCAACTGATAATTTCCAATATCGAGCTGCTTTTAAACTATTGCAACCGGTTTTATGGCAGGCAGTTTATTACGCGCACTAATCACAACAAGGATATTATTGCCCGGTTCGAGAAGTTTTTAAGGGATTATTTTAATTCATCAAGCCTTGCTGAAGCCGGATTGCCTACTGTCAGGTTATGTGCTGACTCAATGAATCTCTCTCCAAATTACTTCAGCGATCTTTTAAGAAGTGAAACTGGTAAAAATACCCAGGAACACATTCATTTTCATTTGTTGGAAAAGGCGAAAACCTTACTTGCAAGTACCGACAAAAGCATTAATGAGATCGCATATGAACTTGGTTTTGAATATCCACAAAGCTTTTGCAAGTTGTTCAAAAGAAAGTTTGGCAGCTCTCCGACGGAATACAGAAACGAACTATCTAAAAACTAAATAAATGAAAGTAATAAACTTTAAAAGCGTACTATTTACAGGGATTATTTCCGGAATAATAATCTTGATCAGCGCACTTTCCATGGTTCCGGCAGTAGGAAATGAGATGGATGAAATACTTGCGAGCAGGGGTTTACCTCCGTTAAGTAACCGGGCTATGGTTTTCTTTTGTTTTGTCAGTATCAGTAATGGAATTCTATTGGTTTTTCTTTACTCAATGTTAAAGCCGGTATTTGTGTCAAGGATTAAAACAGCAATTATTTCGTCATTAATAGTCTTTTTCTTTAGCTATTTTCTTAGTAATGCATCATTGGTGGCATATGGATTTATGCCTCTGAAATTTACAATAATCGGGACAGTCTGGGGACTGGGTGAATTATTGCTGGCAGGTCTGGTGGGGTCGAGATTATATAAAGAAGTTAAAAAGGTTAGTTAAACTTACTGTCACTGATAAATAGGATAAGAATCCCGGCAGGAGAATCTGGATCATGAGAAAAGAACCATTTATAATTGAGATTTTTATTTTTGCTTTTCTTGTAAATTCCTGCAACAGAATGGAGAACTCTGTCTGCCCTGCACAAGTCCAGGAAAAGGGAGGATACTTTTTCACAGCCAGGGATGGATCGAAAATATTTGTCCGGGAGTATATTCCTGTGGTGAATTCTGCCAACACCATTTACATAATGTCGGGAATAACCGGTGTTAATCATAAAAGCGAAGAGGATATAATTAACATTCTGAGTCATAATACAAATCGTGTTGTTGTCGTTCACCCGCGAGGCACAGGTTATTCTGAAGGTGATAGGGGAGACACTGCCCCGGGTGATATTATTGAAGATTACTGTGAAATTATCAGGAATGACAGCGCTTTTTTGTCGGATAGTAAAAAGATTTTCCTGTTTGGTCACAGCATGTCGTGTGCATTTGCCCTTGAGGTGGCAGTGTTACTGCCCGGGTTGGATGGAATTATACTTGTAAACCCTCCATACAAACTTAAACCTGCAAAGGGAATGAGTCCGGGCTTCTCCGATTACCTGAAGTATGTGGGATATTATGTTTTTGCTCCTCATAAACCTGTTGTAAACATGGCCGGGGATCCTTCTTTAATAACTGATGAATCGGACAGGCTGGAATCGGAACAGAGGAACAAAGACACTATTCTGGTTAAATACTTCAGTATGCATTGTATGATTGAATCAAAAAGGATTATAGGAAAAATGATTAAGAACGCCCGTCAGATAGATTTTCCATTACTACTGTTGTATGGTGAGAATGACAATATTGTTGATAAATCCGGTTGTGATGAAATTTTTTTTGCATGGCATTGTGATAAAAAGAGTTATGTAACAATAAAAGGCGGTTCACACGGCAAATCGACTGTGGTGAAAGGAGCCAAAACCATTGCAGAATGGATAGGCAGTTTCTACGTACCTTGACCGTCGACTCTTATCTGTGTTTTCAGGAACGGGAAAAATTAATTTCCGACAAAGAACTGGGTAACTGGTTTCGGTAAGTTCTTTATATATCAAAATCAGGGTATGAGGCAGATAAACATTCAAATACCCCATTTGCCATCGTAATACAGGGTACAAGATCAGTGGTTTAAATTAACCAAACATCTTTTTCATTTCACATTCTTCAAACTGCCTGGTCAGATGGATATACCTGTCCATGATGCTGTACGAAGATTGGCCTCCCCAATTTAGGATACTTTTTCAGTTGACTCCCTTGATTAAAGCTAAAGACTTAAATGTATACCTGAAATATGGTAAGCTTCTGATAACGAGTATCCGATTTTTTTATGTTTGTGGGCATGCATATCAATGTCTTTTTCATATCTTTACTTTCACACGTCCGCTGCGTTACTTAAATTGATAACTTTACTTTTTATGGAAGCTTCCGTTAACCAGGATCTGCAACTGGCATTTGATTTTGTTCAGTTCACCAACCGCAGTATCTTTCTCACGGGAAAAGCCGGCACGGGAAAGACAACCTTCCTTAAAAGCCTGAAGCTTAAATCACCGAAACGAATGATAGTTGTCGCACCTACCGGTGTTGCTGCAATCAACGCCGGAGGCGTCACTATCCACTCATTCTTTCAGCTGCCATTTCACCCGTTCATCCCTTCATTTTACCTGCCCGGCAGCAGCAGTGCCGTAAAGGCTGACCGCCATGATTCTCACGGATATAAGATGAGCAGGGAAAAGATCAACATCATCAAAAGCCTCGACCTGCTTATTATTGATGAGATAAGCATGGTAAGGTCTGATACCCTCGACGCCATCGATTCAGCCCTGAGGAGATACAAGAACCGTTGCCTTCCGTTTGGCGGGGTACAACTGCTTATGATCGGCGATCTTCAGCAGCTTGCCCCAGTTGTTAAAGACGACGACAGGGAGATCCTTGGCCAGTATTATCAGTCATTCTTCTTCTTCGAAAGCAAAGCCCTCAGCAGCACCGACTTTGTAACCATTGAACTGAAACATATTTTCAGGCAGAACGACCAGGTCTTTATCGACCTGCTGAACAGGATCCGCAACAATGATGTAAGCCAGGAAGTGCTGACCGAACTTAACAAAAGATATATTCCTGATTTTGACCCTGACTCAGGAGGTGGATACATTACCCTTACCACTCATAATTATCAGGCCCAGGCCATCAACGATTCAAAGCTTGAGAAACTTCCCGGTAAAACTCATTCCTTTACAGCCATTGTAAAGGATGACTTTCCGGAACTCTCTTACCCCAACGCTACCGAACTGGTGCTGAAGGCAGGAGCCCAGGTCATGTTCATTAAGAATGATTTGTCGGGCGACAGGCTTTTCTTCAACGGCAAAATAGGTAAGATCGTATCCTTTGATGACGACATAATAGTTGTCAGGTGTCCCGGCGACGATTTCAACATCAGGGTGGAGAAGGCTGAGTGGCAGAACATGAAGTATACGCTTAATGACGAGACCAGGGAGATAGATGAGACGGTGATCGGTACATTCACCCAATATCCGCTGAAACTGGCCTGGGCTATAACCATACACAAGAGCCAGGGACTAACTTTCGACAGGGCAGTTATCGATGCAAGCTCTGCCTTTGCCCATGGACAGGTTTATGTTGCCCTCAGCCGGTGCCGTTCACTTGACGGCCTTGTACTAAGCAGCCGGATAGGCAGGCGAAGTTTTTTTGACAATCCGGTGGTTTCAGGATTTGTCAACGGCCCGCTGAAAAATCAGTCCGACCGGAACCAGCTTGATGAGTCAAGGAAGGCTTACCAGAGACAGCTTCTTTCAGAACTCTTCGATTTCACTCCATTTGCAAATACTCTCAGTTATTTTACAAAAGTCTTAGGCGAAAACAGTGACGCTATTCTGGGAAATCCTCAGGAAAAGATTGGCAATTTGCTATCCATAGTCAGGACAGACATGGTGGAAGTCGCGGCAAAGTTCCAGCTTCAACTTAACATTCTGCTGAACCGCGATCCTGATATTGAAACCAATATCCCACTGCAGGAGCGGGTGAAGAAAGCAGTGGTTTATTTTTCCGACAGGCTTGAAGCTGAACTGAAAGACATCTTTGCCGGTCTTTCGGTGGAAACAGATAATAAAGCAGTAAGGAAATCAGTGAACGAGGCCCTTGAGCGTACACGGAAGGAAGGTGCAACGAAGCTGGCCTGCCTCAATGCTGTCAGACCGGGATTTGAGATTGCAAAATATCTGGAAGTCAGGGCAAAATCGGCAATCGAGATTCCCGCGATCAGACCCCGCACGGTTAGTTCAGTGGAAGATAAATCCGGAGTTGTGAAGCATCATGCATTGTTGAGGCGGCTTAAGGAATGGCGTAACAGCAAGGCGATAGAGACGGATCTTCCGCATTACATGATTCTACCTCAGAAAACGATGGTTACACTGGTGAATTTTCTGCCTCAGTCGCTGCGTGCCCTTAAACAGGTAAAGGGGATGGGAACAAGGAAATCGGAAAAATACGGCGAGGAGATCCTGGAAATTATTACTACATTTTGCAGGATTGAAAATATTGAACCGCCCGATATGTCCGTCACTGAGAAGAAAAAGGTAAAAAAGGAAAGGGAAGACACAAAAAAGATCAGCCGCGATCTATTCAGAAATGGAAGAACAATATCACAGATAGCGGAAGAAAGGAACCTTAGCGCGGGAACTGTTGAAAACCACCTTTCATATTACGTGGGTACTGGCGAAATTCCGGTCAATAAATTCCTGTCTCAGGAAATGATTGATCTGATCGCCGGCCACTTTGAGGGATCTGAGGATTTTAAGATGGGACCAGTAAAGGAGGCACTGGGAGACAGGGTTACATGGAGCGACATCAGGTTTGTGGTCAGCCATCTCACCTTTCTCAGGGAAAAAAGCTGATTGTTATGGATAAAGCTTACTGCAGATTTATACTGATATTGATCATCCTGATGCCCGGCTTCATGATAACCGGCGCTGTCACGGATCCTGTTTTGCAGAAGAAAATTACGGTCAGCGGACATGTATATGATAAGGAAAATGGTGAATTTATTGCCGGAGCCGCCGTTTTTGACAGAAAGCTTAAGAACGGAACCACAACAAATTCGTACGGTTTCTATTCATTGACGATCAGTCCGGGAGATTATAACATACAGTACTCATTTGTAGGCTATAAAAGCGACGAAAAGAAAGGCAGAACAGATGCCCCTTTAATCATTGATATATACCTTGAAACCGATGAGAAGATGCTTGGTGAAGTTGTCATTTCGGACCAGCGAAAAAACTATAATGTTCTGGCTCCTGAGATGAGTACTATAAAGCTTGATATTAAATCAATTAAAAACGTCCCAGCCCTTCTTGGGGAGATTGATCTTGTAAAGGTCATTCAGCTTCTTCCCGGTGTACAGTCGACCAGCGAAGGATCGACGGGATACAGCGTACGCGGCGGCAGCGCTGATCAGAACCTTATCATACTCGATGAAGCAACGGTTCATAATGCTTCACACCTGATGGGATTCTTTTCTGTATTCAATAATGATGCTGTTAAGGAGGTTACACTTTACAAGGGAGATATTCCTGCTGCCTATGGCGGCAGATTATCTTCGCTTCTCGATGTCCGTATGAAAGACGGTAATACAAAAAAAACAGCTCTTTCAGCAAGCCTTGGAACAGTTTCAAGCAAACTGACAATCGAAGGGCCGATAATAAAGGACAGGGCAACATTCCTTATTGCAGGAAGACGGACTTACGCTGACCTGTTTCTTATGCTTTCAAAAGATGAAGAAATACGTAAAAGCAAACTCCATTTCTATGATCTGAACCTGAAGCTTTCGTATAAGATAAATGAACGGGACCGGCTTTATCTTTCAGGCTACAGCGGAGGCGATATTTTCAAAAATGAGTATGCAATGTTTGGTTTCGGTAACCAGACTGCCTCCCTGCGATGGAACCATCTGTTTTCCGGAAAGCTTTTCTTCAATATGAGCCTTATTTATTCCGGGTACAGTTACAAACTGGGAACTTCCGGGACAGAAGTAAACTCCTTCACCTGGAATTCCGGTATGAAGGATTATTCAGCACGGTTCGATTTCTCTCATTATGTGAACAACGCACATACTCTGAAGTACGGCCTGACGACAATGCTTCACACCTTCTTCCCCGGAAATGCTTCAGGACAGGGCACCACGGAGCTATACGAATTCATCCTTCCGGCGCAATATGCACTTGAGCATAGTCTGTATGCAACCGATGAATACAACGCCGGAAAAAGATTTACCCTGAAGTACGGATTGCGGTTTGCCATTTTTCAGAATATTGGTCCCAGCACCGTTTACAATTTTGACAGGAATTATATGCCGGTCGACAGTTCCGTATATTCAAGGTTTAATATCTTCAATAATTATATAAGTCCTGAACCCAGGATCACATTTACATTTCTTGTGAATGACAGATCTTCTATCAAGGGAAGTTATTCACATTCCGCCCAGTTCCTGAACCTGGCACAGAATTCAACTGCCGGGACTCCGCTCGATGTATGGTTCCCTGCATCGCCTAATGTCAGGCCTCAGCTAAGCGACCAGTTTTCGGCCGGTTACTTCAGAAATTTCAGGCAGGACATGTTCAAGGTCTCACTTGAAATCTATTACAAGAAATTATGGAACGTCATTGACTTCAGGGATCATGCCCAGTTGCTGCTTAACGAATACCTGGAAGGTGAAATACGAAAAGGCAGGGGTTATTCTTATGGGATCGAGACCATGGTAAGGAAAGATGAGGGACGGCTTACAGGCTGGTTCAGTTATACATACTCAAGGACTTTCAGGACTGTGGATGAGATAAACAATAGCAGGCGTTACAATGCACCTTATGACAAACCTCATTCATTAAATCTTGTGGCAAATTATAATGTCTCAAAGCGTTTTTCTGCTTCGGCTACATGGATCTATGCCACCGGCCTCCCGGTTACTTTCCCCACAGGCCGTGCAAATATAGGGAATTCGATAATTCCGGTTTATTCCGGCCGTAACTCATACAGAATGCCCGATTATCACCGGCTTGATCTTTCGATAACCCTCAAAGGAAAAACAAAACCTGATAAAAAATGGCACTCTGATCTTAACCTTTCTGTATTTAATGCCTATAACAGGCATAATGCATGGTCAATAAATTTTGTAAGGGATGAGACGGATCCGAATATTACCTATGCAGAAAAAACATACCTGTTTTCAATAATACCTGCGGTTACTTACAGTGTTAAATTCTGAACTATGGGAAACAGAAAACATGTTCTGATATTTTTAATCTCAACCTTGATCCTTTCCTGTACCGAACGGATCGACATAAAACTTGATGAGAATTATTCAAGACTTGTTGTAGATGGTTCATTAACCACCGATACAATGAAACACAGGATTATTCTTTCAGTAACGTCAGATTACTTTTATGACAGACCGCCTGAAATGGTTTCAGAAGCAAATGTGACAATTTCCGACGGCACATCAACGGAGATCCTGATGGAAGCTGAACCGGGGATCTATTATACAACCGCGGATTATGCAGGAGTGCCAGGCAAAACATATACTCTTAATATCAATCTCCGCAAACCTGTGGGAGGATTTTCAGATTATACCGCCAGTTCAACACTCTTCCCCGTGTTCCGCCTCGATTCAATCGGGCTGGAATTTATCGAGGGTGGATACGGCAATAAGGGTTTATGGGTAATAAAATCATTTTTTTATGATCCCCCGACCCGGGATTACTATCGTATCCTTATTTCCAGGAATTCGGAGATGATTACAGACACTCTTAATGAATGGTATGTGACTGATGATATTTTTTTCAATGGCCGGTACAGTGATGGCCTCCCAATAGGATATCTTTTGCAGGGTTATCATGATAATACCGTGGATCCCGGCGATACGATAACTGCAGAGATTAACGGAATAGAAAAGCAGTATGAAAGTTTCATCCTTGAGGCGCAGGCTGAAATAAGGGGATCCAATCCATTGTTCAGCGGACCGAGCGCCAATGTAAAGGGTAATGTAAGCAACGGAGCTATCGGATTCTTTGCAGCCTATTCAGTAACAAGAGCGTCTGCCATTGTCCCACCGCTGAAGTAAACAACTGACATCAGCCCGGGAAAGGGAACAGTTAATGGTTATAACCTTATTCCTGATTATAATTTTTGTTTACATTTAGATTCCACTTCGTAACAGGTAATAACATTATTCAATGAAGATATTTAAGTTTTTATTTCTGGTTATTCTTGCCGGCATTCCATTCATCTCTTCAGATGGACAGATCAGCAGCCGACATCTTGATATTGTTTTCATCGGGAACAGCATAACCCAGGGTGACCAGCCGGGAGATCCGGCAGAAGAGTCACCTCCGGTTTATACGGCAAAATATATCCGTACCCTTAAGGGAGTGGAGTCGGTCAGATTCCTGAACCGTGGCAGGAGCGGCTATACAACGGTCGATTTCCTCCCCACGCCGGACGGTGAACTTTCTAAAGTTATCTCAGCCGTTAAAGATTTTCATACAGACTTCAGTCGTCAGCTTGTCTTTTCAATATCCCTGGGTACTAACGACAGCGCCGAAGAAGGACCAAGGGGATCACCTCTTTATCCTGAGGAGTATCACTTCAATCTGAAAGCGATCACTGACAGGCTTCTTAATGCCTTCCCCGGTTGTAAGGTTGTTTACCAGCAGCCTGTCTGGTACAGTCCGAATACCTATAACCGGTCGAGGTACCTCAAAGCCGGACTTGAACGGCTTCAAACATATTTCCCGGAACTGAATGCGCTTGTGACAGATTATTCCCTGACAAATACGGGACAGGTTTTTATGGGTGATAACAGGGCTTTCGACTACTTCAGGGAGAATTATCTAACTGATTTAATCCCGGAATCAGGCAACGCGGGAACATTTTATCTGCATCCGAATAAAAAGGGAACCGAAGCCCTGGGTAAATTCTGGGGTGACGGTATATATGAAGCATTGTTTATTAAGTAACATTACAGAGGATCCGGAGGACATGCGCTATAAAACTATAACCGGAAAGAATTTGGATCCCATCGAGACCCCATGCAAGAAAGCCATCTACCAGACACGTGAGGATGCTGAGGATATGATCAGGCATATTGCTGAAACCAGGACCGGCAGGGAGATCAGGGCTTACAGGTGCGATGTTTGCGGCTTCTGGCATCTTACAAGCAGGAAGAAGTAGATCCTTCCTCTGAACATGCATTTCTTTACAAACCGATAAAAGCCCGAAAAACGGGAGTGGAAAATCAGGTCAGTCCTTTCTGTGAATAATTTTCACAGTCACAGTGAAATAATATTATCGGATGTTCCGGTAGAATTAGGGATTCTTTGTTTCTAGCTTAAACAATCTTATCATGCATGTTTTCGGACCCTGTTGAGGAATACCAGGAAGAGTGTCAGGGCCGACAGTGCAATAATTATTCCGGTTGTGTAGGAAATGGCGGCAGGCAGGGAGAACCCTTCGGGAGCAAACAGAAGGTATGTGGAAGTAACGGCTGTCATGAATACGGCCGGGAACAGTGTGATCCAGAAAAGCTTCCGGTTTTGTGCAAGGTATACGGTTATGGCCCAGAGCACCACTGTGGCTAAAGTCTGGTTTGACCATGCAAAGTAGCGCCAGATTATATCGAAGTTCACGCGTGTAAGGAAAAAGCCGGCTGCAAAAAGGGGAATAACTATAAAGATCCTGTTCCTGATCGGGCCCTGTTTGTAATTCAGGAAGTCGGCAACAATCAGGCGGGCGCTCCTGAAAGCAGTGTCGCCTGAGGTGATGGGAGCTGCGACGACACCCAGAAGTGCCAGGACTGCTCCAAACCTGCCGAGAAGGGAATTGGATATCTCATTCACGAGGTAAGCGGCATTGCCCTGATGCTCTGTCATTACCGTGTTTAGTTCATGTATTCCCCCATAGAATGACATCCCTATTGCGGCCCAGATCATCGCAACAACCCCTTCAGTGATCATTGCTCCGTAAAAAACCCTGCGTCCAAGTTTTTCACTTGTTATACAACGGGCCATAAGCGGCGACTGTGTAGAATGGAAACCCGATATGGCACCACAGGCAATTGTTATGAACATCATTGGGAAGACAGGAAATTTCTCACTGTCGACATGAAAATTCCTGAAGTTGGCCAGGCTGAGCTCTGGTATATGATAGCCTTTTACGAACAGGGCAGTTATTAAACCTATAGCCATGAACATGAGGGCAAACCCAAAAACCGGATAGAGCTTGCCGATTATCTTGTCGATGGGGAGCATAGTGGCAAGGATGTAGTAGATGAAGATTACCCAGACCCAGAATGTCATCGTCAGATGTTCGGGAGTTAGTCCGGCCATGATCCTGGCCGGTCCCATTATAAAGACAGCGCCCACAAGAACCATAAGAATCACTGTAAAGATCCTCATGAACTGTTTTACTCCGTTCCCAAGGTATATTCCGACTATTTCTGTTATGCTTAATCCGTTATGTTTTATAGATAGCATTCCGGAGAAGTAATCGTGAACTGCTCCGGCCAGCACTGATCCCAGTACAATCCAGAGAAATGCCACCGGACCCCACATTGCCCCGGCTATGGCTCCGAAGATTGGCCCGAGTCCGGCAATATTGAGAAACTGGATCAGGAAGACCCTCCACCAGGGCATCGGTACATAATCAACTCCGTCGTTAAGCTTGTATGCAGGAGTCTGACGCGAGGGATCAATCTGTTGTATCTTTTCAACAAAGCGGGAATAAAAAAGGTAACCCAGTATGAGTACCGTAATGCCAATAACAAATGTTATCACGGTTTACGCAGTTTAGTTCAATGTTTCTTAAAAATGCCCCCACCAGATTGTCTTTCCTGATATGGTGACATGTCTTTTTCCATCCGGCTGTTTCAATTCAGATAATCTACCGTATTATGCATTCATGAATGCTGAAAAGTCAGACTTTAAAATTCATGCGTACCGGCAGTCCCTATCTTCGTTAACAGCCTGTCCTGAATCGAAGGTTAAATATAAGTAAGATTTCTTTAAGCCCCTTAAAAGTGAAAACAGTTTGTATCAGCACGCTTTAAGATAGACAAACATCCGGCGGGGTTGTAACAGGATGTCTTGTTCAGTTTAATACCAACTGTAATGCTTACGCTGATAATGTGAAAATATTGAAGATCAAACCTGCCAGATCAATGCTTATTCCGGGTGAAATAATAGGTATTATACAGACGTAATCCGTTGTCAATGTTTTTCAAATTCAATTAATTCTATGGGTGCTCCGTTATGGATGATCATGGCTGCCCTTGTTCCTTCACCTGGAGAATTCGGATGTGTAAGTATCTCAAAATCATGCCTGGACAGTTCAAGATCAAGGTCATCTACTTCAAAGGCGACATGAGGTACCCTTTTTATCAAATCATTTACAGGACTCTCATTCTCAAATCTCATCCATTCTATTCCGTACGGGCTTGATTCAAAACCGGAAACGTAAAACTTATACTGTGGCAGGTATCTTTCATTACTGATCCGGTTCTCCGTGGGAATTCCTACATGATGGTATCTCCATCCCCATTCTGTGATGGCCAGCGGGGGATCATTGTCTTTTCTTTTTGAATCCATTTTCAGTTTTTATCTTTCTGTTTATCTTCATAATTTATTAGCTTAAAACATATTGATTTAGGTAAATAAATTATTGCAAAACAACATTTCAGATATTGTATTACGATAATTATTCTATTAATTATTCCCTTTTTTATGAAGTTAATAAAATTGATGCCGGGCGAAAATCCTCCAGACAAAAAGCAATTATTTACCCGGCCTGAAGCAGAAATTGAACTGCTGTTACAGGTCGTTTCAGCTTTGTTCAAGAATGAATTCCCGTAGTGCAACAGCATTGTTGTATTTTTCCTCCTTTGAAGAATAGAGCAAAGTCAATGTCCCATTCTGTTCTTCAAGCCCTTTTAATCTTTTCAATTCATCATACTTCAGGATCAGTTCTTTTTTATATCTCAGCCTGAATTCCTCCCATTTTGCAGGATCATGACTGTACCATTTCCGCAACTCATTGCTTGGCGATATATCTTTTAACCATTCATTAATTCCTGCTTTTTCCTTAGAGATACCCCTGGGCCAGAGTCTGTCGACCAGAACCCTGTAATGTTCACCTGGTTCTGACGGGTCGTAGATTCTTCTCAATGTGATCATGTTCCTATAATTATTTTTAGATTAACAAATTTACGAATTTTGACGTTCCCCTTTCAGGCGATAAGAAAAGTGATTCAGCTATTAATAATTTGAAATTTACCGATCGCGGGATATTCAGATTGCAAATAATGCAACCAGGTTCCTTCAGGTCATTAAATTCTTCGAACAAAATAAGTTATATGTGTGTTTATTAATTTACCATGAAGTAACCTTTAATCCCTGTATCACCTGGCTCTTATAGTTATTCTTACTTTAAAACTTCTGTTATGGTACCTTCTGACAACAAAATCGTCCCGCACCTCTGGTTTAATAAGGAAGCCAGGGAAGCAGTAGAATTTTATACCTCTCTCTTTCCGCAATCTCGTATTACATCAGCAACCGTGATGGGGGGTACCCCTTCCGGGGATGTTGACATTCTGACCTTCGAACTAAACAGACAGGAATTTATGGCCATCAACGCCGGGCCATTATTCAGAATCAACCCTTCTGTATCTTTTTTTGTATACTGCGGATCCGGTAATAAGATAAACCGCCTTTATGAGCTTCTTACCGCAGGAGGAACGGTACTTATGCCATTGGAAAAATATGACTGGTCGCCCCGATATGCCTGGGTTCAGGATAAATTCGGCCTCAGCTGGCAGCTTGATATTGAAGATATCAACTCATCACAGAAAATAGTGCCTTCAATTCTATTCGCAAACGAAAGATCAACCAGGCTAAAAGAAGCTGTTAAGTACTATACCTCTGTTTTTCCGGATTCACGGATAATTCTGGAAGCACCGTACGACAAATCTGCCGGTATGCCGGAGGGATCAGTTTTGTTTTCACAGTTCAGCCTTTCGGGATTCATCTTTAATTCGATGAGCAGTTCAATTCATCATGATTTTGACTTTAATGAAGCCATATCATTTATGGTCTATTGCAATAACCAGGAGGAGATAGATTACTACTGGAATAAGCTCACCGACGGGGGTGAGGAGCAGCCTTGCGGATGGGTTAAGGATAAATTCGGACTTTCGTGGCAGATTGTATCTTATGAAATGGATGAAATGATGAAAACCACTGATATGGATCAGCTTGCCAGGGTGACAACCGAAATGCTGAAAATGATGAAGCTCGATCTTAAAGCTCTCAGGGATGCCTTTAATGCCTGAATTGTGAAATATTTAAGCTGAAAATGAATCAAAGGCTTTGCTAATTAAATCCGGAAATCATACCCGGGTTATGATCTTAAAAAAATCTTACATCTGATACGTCTTAAAACATTGAAAGTTATTAATTAATTCGGATTAGGTGATGTAAATAACCGTTGGCAATCTTCCAATGGTTAAGCCTTAATTTGAATCCACTCAAAATCCTTCCCGGATGGACTTTATATTTTAAATCATTATTAATCCGGGAATAAGGCGAGGAATTTATTTTTACCTTGAGTCGTGATCCCTGAAATATTAAACAAACATTAAATATCATGAGTGAC
>CAZTDW010000034.1:0-25384 GCA_964611835.1 uncultured Rikenellaceae bacterium
CGGCCATCAAGGCCATCACAAAAATCATTGCTGCTGATAAAATCCTTTTCATATGATGCCGAATAATTATTTTTAATCAGTACAACACATTTTTTTACCTGCCAAAAAATGAATTTTTAGTGAATAAATGATCTCATTTTTAAATATAAAACAAAGATATTTAAAAGTCAACATATATTCATTCCGGTTAACAGGCAACCTGTAAAATTGTTTAATGAGAAGGCTAAAAATGATCATTCCATTTCCCTGATATAAAGCATAGGACTGGATGAAAATCATCCGGATCTTTCTTATTGCAGGATTGCAGCGCTGTCAGGAATGATTTTAGGAAATTAAGCACTGATCCTGTAGCAGAAATTCAGATTGATTTCCGTATTATTTTTTATATTACCAGGGATTTTTCGAATGACATTCATAAAATAAATCAATCGTTAACAGGATGAGAAATTTACCGAGAAGAAGTTTTTTAAAGACATTAAGCATTTTAACGGCCGGAGGAGTCTTTTTACAGGAAGTACAGGCGCAGGCAAAGGAGAAGAAAAGTGCCATTAAGCCTATCGAAGGGTCGTGGTTTGAATTTCAACATCACAATGAACCTGAAGGCAAATACTGGGACCATGCCCTGATGAACTTTACATCCGAACAATGGGATCAGAAAATCAGGGAGATATCTCAGGCCGGCATCCGTTATCTTGTTCTGCTGGATGTGGCCATCCATGGGAAAAGCTTTTATCCTTCAGGGCTTCTCCCCATGCATAAAATAGGATGCCCCGATCCGCTGGAAACAATTCTGGACGCAGCTGACAGGCACGGAGTAAATTTCTTTGTCAGCAATGGTTTTTTCGGAGACTGGACCAATCCCGTCCTGCTGATGAAAGACCCCGGAATCAATAGCCTGAGATTAAAGGCCATGAATGAGGTTGCAGAAAAATATTCCTCCCACAAAAGCTTTTACGGATGGTATTATCCGAATGAGACAGGGATAGACGGTCATTATCAGGATTATTTCATAGACTACGTCAACATATCAACTGCCGAAGCCCGGAAGCTCACTCCCGGAGCAAAAACGCTCATAGCCCCGTACGGAACAAGGAATGTAAAGCCCGACGACAAATTTGTCAGACAGCTCGAAAAACTTGATGTTGATTTCATTGCGTACCAGGATGAAATTGGAGTTGAGAAAACGAGGGTTGAGGAGAGCGCAGGATTTTTCAGCCGGCTTTCGGATCTTCACGAGAAGGCCGGCAGATCAAAGCTTTGGGCAGATGTTGAGATCTTCCGGTTTGAAGGTAAGGTTTACCACAGTGCACTTATACCGGCATCGCCAGAAAGGGTCATAAAGCAGCTTGAAGCCGTGTCTCCCTACGTTGAGAAAATATTTATTTACCAGTATACCGGGATGCTCAACAAGCCTTCAACCGGGGTGTTTGCAGGTCATCCTGATTCAACCGGGCTGTATGAACAGCTTGCAAAGAAGGGATTCCTGAAAGTATAGAAATCCCTCAAATCTGACTATCCGGATAACATCTTGGCCCATTACCGGGCATTTATGAATTTATTCCATTAATTGTCCTTTGCAAGCAGATGATCAGTTGCCAGAACAAGGAATGTGAAATTGGTTGCGCCCCCACCCATCACGTATTCAGTCTGCTGCCATAAGTAAGGCCAGTCGAGCAGTTCGGGGAAATCAGGCCTGATGAGGGCGGTACCTGAAGCAACCCCTCCGGGAATATAGGACTCGTCGGCACGATTCACCCCATAGGCAATAGTGGCGGATTTTGCACCTATACCTGATGCAAATGATGCTCCGTTTTCACCCGGATGAACACCAAGAACAAAATTCATTGCATTAAAGATGGGTGCTGCACTGAACACATCAGGGAATGCCTTATGAAGAAAATACTGCCTGACACCGAACTCCTGTATATCCCATCCTGCGCCCCATACGCGAGGACGATAAGGAACACCGAAAGGGGTTTCCGCAGCCTGCTTGTTTATCTCATCCGAAAGCCCTTTTGAGGCGTTTTTGATCGCAGCCGTGAATTTGGGATCGTTGATCTTATGAACAGCCCTTGCAAGCGCCCATCCGATATTGTTTATCCCCTTGATCGCTGCTTCCCTGTTATCAAGAAGATATTTCCTGTAAATGTCCTTTCCTGTTGTGAGGAACAATTCTGACGCCGCATGGATTTTGGCACCGGCCACTCTTCCTTCGACCTTGTATCCTTGTGCGAATATTGTTTCGGCCGCTTCAATGCACTCCCTGCTCAATTCATCATTGAAGCCTTTAAGCACCCTTGCAGATGCCGCCAGGTGAGCAGCCACCGTCAGCTCCCTGGGAGGATTATCCTCGGTAAAGACCCATCTGTCGTCATTTACAGCTGAATGAGACGCGGTTCGTTCTCCTTCTTTCAGATTCCTGTCATAAATCAATCCGTCGGTCATGGTGGAACCGTCTCCAAGGAGGACATACTGCCTGACGTCCGATTCAATAATACCCCTGTAAAGCCGGCCAAGGCTTTTATACCCTCCCAGCACTGAAAGTATTCCATGTTCAATCTGCTGCAGGACATCGGGCTTGCCGTCAGGCTGATGGATTTCCACTATCCTGGTTTTCTGGTCAATATAGGTTTCATCATAGTCAATCCCGAACTCCTCATAGATCATTGAAAGAATATAGGCTTCCCCGCTCTGCGATTCAACCCTGAGGTCATAATCGCCAGCATCATGCCAGCCGCCGATATTGATACCCGGCACATGATCACCCGGCTTAAAGCTTGTATAGGTCGATCCGGCCTGACGGTACCCGTCAAAATGGTTATGGTTCACAGGAGCCATAAGAGCGTCATCCATATGACACAATCCATGCCAGGTCCTGTATTTCTCATTTATTTTCATATGACACATCTGGACTGGCAGAAAATACTCGATGGTAGGCTGCCATACATCTCTCTTGTATACATTGGCAGAAATTCTGAAAGGCTGTGACTCCGAGTTGCCGTATCTGATGAAATACATTCCCTCCTGCCTGGTTGAGGTAAAATCAACCTTAACATAATTGTACCGGAGGAACTGACCCCAGTCATCACCCCTGAAAGAGCCTGCCGGCACCTGTTCCCCATCTGCATCTATTCTGACCAGTGTGGCAACTTCGCGCTTTGTGTCTTTTTTATCGAGCTCTATTATTGCAACCTTTTCCTGACCTGGAAGATAACCAACCTGTGAAACATGAACCACGGGAGCTGATTTCCATCCCGGAACGACACCCGGGGTGATAATCCATTCCACTGCATTTTTGGTACTGTTTTCAGGAATAACCGAGCGAACGACAAACCAACCGTTGTTATGGACATATCTCCCGTCGAGAAGCTGAAGTTCTCCCTTTGCTGATTCAATTGTAAGGTGAAGAAGCTTATCCTCAGGTGCCACCGACAACTTCTTACCTGCTGCCATCGGCATATTGGCAACAACCTCTCCTTTCATATCCTTCATGGCAGGACCGTTGGGCTGCCTGGGAAAAATACCAGACGAATTATCAAGATGCCAGGTCTTTCCATAAAGCCAACCAGGATAAAGCTCGATCATGAATCCCACTTTGCCGGCGAATTTTGCCGGCAAAGGCTCATCAAGATCCACGGATACAACTACCCCATTCCCGTTACCCCGAACCTTCACTGTATATTTCAGATCAAGGTCGGGATAATCGATCGGATTAAATCCCTGCTTATTCCTTTTAGGATCGGGATAAGCCAGTCTCACGGTTACAGTGTTGCCTGCAGCATCAACTTTTCTTTCAAGCTGACCAGGGTATGGACTGTTTCCTCCCGGAGTTTCATCGAGTCGAACATCTCCGTTTGTGGCCAGACGTTTGCCATGCATTATTATGCCCACGCCTCCCTGGTGGCCCTCAGGGTAAAAGTCCTGAAAAACCATTACATTCACTCCATCCTTTTCAAAATATTCTGAATTGTTAATGGTGAAAGATGATTGCTGTGCCGGACAAAGCCTGGCAATCAGCACTACTAAAGCAAGTAAAAATAATTTTCTCATTGATATACATGTTAATTTGATAAAAAGATTTTCCGTTGTTCTATTTATACCACAGGGAGTGATTTCCTTGCTTCCCTGTCGGGGTCGTTCTGTACCGCCGGCACATCGTCAAGGACCATCACTTCCCCCTTTTCGGAGGAGTATCTTGGCCAGTCGGGCAGTCCGCCTCCGTCGGGATTGCCGGTTCTCATGAACTGCACAAGGGCTCCCGACATTTTATCCGAAAGCTTTCTGGGCCAGCTTCCTCCTCCCGAGTGGGTAAGCATTAAGTCGGTATTGTAATACCAGAAGCTAATGTCGACGCAATGGAAAGCCCTCATCCGGTTATTGAAAAGCGGCGGCTGCCAGCAAAACCATGCCACATAAACCGGAGGTTCCTGCCTGGATTTTGCATCAGCAAGAGTTACAACGCTCTGCCGGTTACTGCTTACCAGCGACCATATTTCAACCGGCTTCCTTTCAGGGAAAGCTTTTGCATAAGCATCAACGACCTCTCCTGCCCTGTCACCAAAGCCGGCGCCGAATCCGGCCCTCTGTCTTACCTTTTCCTTTACCTCATCAAGGGTTATGTTCTCAAGCGATGCATCGGCACGGCTTGGCGACTGCTCGTTCATTGTCGAGCAGATGATCATAGGTACATCTGCCGCTTCAGGCGTGGGTTCCGGGAAATAAGGATGCTGCGGAATATAGATGCCGTCAGCGCATGGATTGAAACCTCTTCGTATTCCTGCGGCAGCCGGCCCTGATTCTTCTGCAAACCTGGCAGCGGCGCGGGTGGCCAGACTGTAATAATCCATCCAGGGCATCTCCTGGAGCTTTCCGATACCGGCTGAGGTAAGACCTGCTTCCCTGAGAACATATTCACCAAGCTTCTCGGCATATTCCTTCTCCCCTGTTTTTACTCCGGCGCCGCTAAGAACCACAGCCTTATGGAACAATCCCCTGGCTGAGGGCATGGCCGTAAGGATTGTCACCTTGGCCCCTCCGCCCGACTGGCCCATTATCGTCACATTTCCCGGATCGCCTCCGAAATTTGAAATATTATCCCTTACCCACTCCAGGGCTGCCACCAGATCAAGCATGCCGACATTGCCCGAGGCTTTGTATTCTTCTCCTCCTGCCGAAGCAAGGTTGGTGAATCCCAGGGGACCCAGCCGGTGATTGACCGAAACAAAAACAACATTGCCCTTACGGCAGAAATTTTCACCATTGTAACCGTCCTGCTCTATGCCGTTTCCATTTGTAAATCCCCCTCCGTGAAGCCATACCATAACGGGGCGCTTAACGCCATCTCCTGTAGCAGGAGTAAAAACATTGAGCCTCAGGCAGTCCTCACTTACGTCATCATAGTTCCAGTGATCAACAAATGATGAAATTATGTTTGCATATCTTTTTTCCATTATCTGCGGTGCGGAATTTCCCCACCACAGGGCAGGAAAAACATCTGTCCATGGTTCAGGTTTCTGAGGAGGCATAAACCTGTTTTTGCCGGAAGTATCGGCACCATAGGGTATGCCAAGAAAATAGTAAATATCCCTGAGGATGTATCCCCTTACTTTTCCATACTGCGTATCCGCGTTGGCAATATCATCGCCGACAAACAGCACCTGGCCGTCATCATCTTTGTTGTTTGTTCCGGCCTGAGAACATCCTGAAGTAGTTGCTGCTGCCCCGAAAGCAAGACCTGTGGCTCCTGCCCCTATGGTCCTGATAAAATTTCTCCTGTCTGATTTCATGATCTGGTATTTATGATTTCGGTATTTAATATTGTGACTATGATCTTATTACTGTGCCTGCTTAAATAAGAAAGATTTTCGATACTGATTACAGGATCACATACAAAATAAGCAAGAATCCATGAACATTATCCTTTTCTGCCGATTCATTTGTTCCGTGGATTTATTTTATTTTTATTTTATATTCATACCTTAATATCGCATACTATGAAAATTACCAATAAAGCATTGCTGCTGATTATCTGTTTCTGCTTTGCTTCATGCAGCAGCCATGAGTCCGGTATTCTCTCTTCCATTGACCCCGGAAGTTACGACACAACATGGTGGAACCGTACCCCAATCAGACTGATCCAGACCAACCTTCCGGAGATTGAAGGGAGCATGGACAGGGATGAATACCTCAGGTCGGTAATGGACGCATCAGCCAACTGTGTACTTTTCAATACCGGAGGAATTGTTGCAAACTACCAGACCAGGCTGCCCTGGCATTGGAAGAATCCGAATATAGGAACGGGCGACCTCGTGACCGATCTTATCAAAAGGTTTCACGACAATGGGATCAGGTATATTGCGAGGTTTGATTTCAGCAAGCTTGATTCGACAATAGCCGCCCAGAAACCTGAATGGCTCTACCTAGGTACCGATGGCAAGCCTCAGATCTTCAACGGGCTCTATTCTGCCTGCATCAATGGCGGGTATTACCAGGAATATGCATTTAAGATCCTTGAAGAAGCAATCTCCAACTACTCCTTTGACGGCATCTTTTTCAACATGATGGGTTATACGGGCCCCACTTATGCAGGGACAGATCACGGAATATGCCAGTGCGAAAACTGCAGGAAACGCTTTTATGAATTCTCGGGATTAAGGCTGCCCAGGGATTATGATGATCCGGAGATACCCCAATACAGAAGATTCCAGCGCAAAACATCTGAGGAGCTGTACAACAGGATCACCGGGTATATAAAGGAACTCAATCCTGATCTGGTCATATATAACTACAACGCTATCGGAACCTCATGGATTGCATCCGAATCAGGCGCTTCAATGTCTCCCGGTGTGGATGACATTTACCATGCCACAAAAAACGTAAAACGGATCCTTGGGTCATATAAGGACAGGACTCCGTTAAACCTGATAATGGGATTCCAGGCAATAGGCTACCGGAACATACTGAGTTCACCCAATCTGCTCAGGACATGGTGGCTCGAGAATATGCTTCACGGTGCACCCGTCAGTCTCGTGGTTGTGGGAACACTGGTACATTACGAGGATCGTGTCTTCTTTCCCGTAGTCAATGAATTGTTCTCCTTTCATAGGAAATGGGAAAAGCTTTTTACAAATGTCCAGGCAGTGAATAACATAGCCCTGATTCAGGGATCACAGGCCGAGTTCAACGGAATGATAAAACTGCTTTCAGAAGAACATATAATGTATGATGTAATAATCCCGGCTCAGTTTGGAAGTGAAAGAGCTCCCCGCAATTTATATGATTATGACCTCCTTATCCTGGGCGATGTCGCAGACATGAGCGATGAAATGATCCGAATCCTCGACAATTACGTAGCCGGAGGAGGCAGGCTTCTTGTCACGGGAGCAACATCGACGAGGGATGAAAACGGCGTGCCCTTGAACAGGATAAGGCTTCAGTCGCTGGGTGTAGAACCTGATTACGGGTTCTTCCCCCGGTCCCAGGCAACCTACCTGAAGGTATCGGATAATGACAAACAGATACTGGGCCGAAATGAATTCAATGATTTTACCCTTATGATGATGAATACAGACTTCCTGAAATGCAGGGTCACGAATAAAGCAGCCGGGTACCTTAAACTTCTGCCAAGCAATATGTACGGTCCTGCAGAAAAAACCTACTACAGGGAAAGTGATGTCTCAGATTTTCCGGGTGTAATAGTAAATTGCTACGGAGAAGGCAAAACTGTCTTTTTGCCATGGAAGATAGGGACTGATTATAACCTCAAGGGCAACTATGCCCAGAGGGCATTGTTCCTGGCTTCTCTGAACAACCTTCTGGAGGTTCGGCACTCGATTGAAACTGATGCTTCACCGGTAATAGAACTGACACATCTTAAAAACCTCAGCGGGGCATTTGAATGGGCAGGAATGATCAACCATTCCGGGTTCATGGGCAATTCGTTCCGCGAACCGGTTATGGTCCATAATACGACGATCCGTATCAAACCACAGAAACCTGTCAGGGATGTAGTGCTGCTCCGATCAGGAACCAGACCTGAATACAAAGTGGACAGTGATGGGTGGATTGAATGTACCGTACCGGAGATCCGCGATTTTGAAATGATGCTCTGCCTTTACAGGTAGACATCACTGACGGCTTCCGTATCATAATAATTTTTTACCTGAAACAGGTATAAAATTATTGTTTCAGGTAAAATATTTTACCCAAAACAATAATATTCTGAAATATTTTAGGGCATAGGTCTGTTTTTCCGGAAGGATGCCCTCAATTCTTCCATCTCCTTGAGATAGGAATTCAATTCATCCCTTGTCATCGGAAGCTTCTGTTCATCGAGCCATTCGTTGAATGCCTTTTCGTACACTTCACGGTCAACATCAAATGCCTCATTTATATAGGGGAATCTTTTCGTCTTGATACACATGAAGCTGAAGTCATCCCGAAGGGTAATATACTCGCTGTGCACCACGCAACCCTGAAGAAGATGAGGAGGTATTGCCGCGATACCAAGTTTCTTGGCCAGGATCGCATCTCCCGGCAAAATTGTAATGCGTCCTATTCTGATGGGGGCATTAACCCATGCTGTCATCATCTGCTGAATACCTGAAGGATCATAGCCCCTGATCCATCCGTTGAAATTCTCCCCGATTGCTTCAAGGCCTTCGTAATCCCTCAGTGATCCGTTGTAGATTACACCTCTTTTTGATGCATTGGCAATTGCATTGCCCAGGTTTGAGCCGATAAGAGTTCCTCCTTCCATTTTACCATAGGAATCAGCAACATATATGTCGCCTTCCTGCAATTTTATTATTGGTGCATAGTTGGTTACAGGAGTGTGGGTTCCTTCCTCTTTGGCCTGGGCCTGTACATAATCGTTAAAATCCGGCCTCATCGGCATAAATTGCGCTGTCAGAGCACGGCCGGTCATTACCCTCTCAGGATGTATTATGTGCCATCCGTTCTCATAAAGGCTGGCAAAATTCTCAAATACGTTACGATAACCATGCATTCCGAGATAAGCCTGTACCTCTTCAAAAGCACAGTTCTTAAGACGTTCGAGCATAGCATCCGGCACTTTCGGCCTTCCATCGGGATAACGCTCACCTTTCCATTCCGGGGTTAACTTAATAATGACATCCGGCTGCCAGACAACCTGCTGGGCATTCATGCCTGATACAATCAACACCAGTGCCAGAATAAACAAAGAAATTCTTTTCATAGACTAAATGTTTTTAATTTGAGACATCAGAATCAGTATTCAGTTAAATTAAAATTAAGTTTAATTCCCATCACAAGGTTTACGCAGTTCCTTACTAACCTAAACTCTATCGTTAATCGTTATCTCCAAGGCTTTGTGTCAGATATCTGTTCATAAGCCTTTTGAGGAATTCGTCTGTCCTTACTGTCATGGCAATTTCGCAATTTGGCTCCCTGCTTTCATCAATGACTGTATATGCATCACCGGCGATTTTCACGAAGGCAGGACGTGTGGTGAAAAGATCGGGCCAGAGCACCATTCCGACTGTAACTGCATCGTGAAGGCAGGGTTTGGAGCCACCCCATAATGCCGTAAGCCCGCATAAGGCATTTGTGAGGGGTGATTGCCGCATTAAAAGCTTAAATTGCAGATCCCTGTCAAACCATACCCTGGTTGTAACGTCAAGCCCGCAATATGTTATCGCTGCTTTTGCTCCGACAAGAAGCCTTGACGCTTCACTGTCGCCCCTTACATTCCACTCTTCTGTAACGACCGGTTCGGGTTTCTCAGCAGTTCCATACCCTGTGTAAAATGATCCGAACATAGAATAAACATGTTTTGCCAGCTTCAGAGCTTCAGGATCCTTTTTTATCACATCACCGATATTTGAAACAGGCCCTACTGTGATCAGAATAACCTCGCCGGGGAACTTCTTCAGGTTCTCAATTATAAAATCAGTGGCTGGTTTTGATACAGGTTTTATTTTGTCAAATCCTTCTGCCCAGTAATACTGACCAGAATATTCAGCGGGCGTGTCAGTTCCGGCAACCTGTGGAGTTTTTCTACCGACTACAACAGGTATGTCAGTTCTGTTTGTGAGATACAACATCTTTGCAGCTACCTGTGCCCGTTTATCGGTCAGTCCATGATCAAGAACTATTCCGAGTACCTCAAACTCAGGGCTGGCAAGTATCAGGGCAAGCGCAAAGGCATCGTCGATATCGCTGCCCAGATCGCAGTCGAAAATTATTTTCTGCCTGTTCTGGCATATCCCGGACTGGATATTTAAGATCAATGCCAATAATATCAAGCCTGTTTTAATGCGTATTTTTTCCATGCTTATATAATCTGATTTTAAATACTGTCAATCTGGTGGAGCTCCGGAAGATTACTTTCAATATCGGCTGTGTATGAAGGACACACTGGTTCCATAATAAAGTTCTATAGATCAGGTAAGGATTTGATTTCAAACTTCTGTTAAATCTAATTATATTTTTCGTTGATCACATAAATAACGATATTGATTTTTAAGACCTGTGGAGAAATTTTCTGCTGGGTTTTTCTGCCAGGAATTTCCCTGTTTTTGCGCAATATCAATTATGGTCGTATGGATGGAGCATTATTTCGCTCTCTACCCGACGATCGGGAGATCCTTCATTTCGCTGATACCTCGCAGATTAAAGATCACCTCTGGAAGAAAGTTTTTTGCTTCCTGTATGATGATCGGGAGATCCTTCATTTCGATGATCCCTTGCAGGCTCGGGATCATCTCATTCAGGATGACAACGCGAAAAGGTAGACAAAGTGGGGGAATGAGGCGGGGCGTTTTGTACTTACATCCCGTTCCGGAGACGCTCTCCATCAAAACGCCCCGCCTCATTCCGCCTATAGTCGCTTGATTTCCAGTGTCATTCCGATCACGCATCAGCGTGAGAGGAATCTCCTTCAGTAAAACGGGTTTTCCATATAAGATCCATAGTATCAATTGTACGTTTCTGCCAGGTGTTGATGAAAAATTATCCTGTGCTGATTAACCTGGCTGATAATATAAATGTATTTACTGATCTGAACGGGACTTCAATTCTGACTTTGAATCACAGCATCTTAAAAGTATTAATGGATTATAATTAAAAAAATATTACTGAAAATATCCGCTTATTTTCAGGATTGAATAAATAATCCTGACAATAAATTCCTTAAATATATTGTTCTAGTTGTTGTGGCGGGAATATAAAATCTGCTTGAAAAATAAAATTCACCTTTTCATATAAGTTAATTGATTAAACTTGACACATAAAATTCAGCTCGTGATCATGATATCGGGTATCCGGAAATTTCTTCTGCTAACATTTGATTTAAGGCCCTTAAGTGCGCTGATACTGCTTGTCAGATTCTTCATTTCTGATATCGCAGGCCAGGCCCCGGATCATATTGGCTCTCTATCTCGTGAAGAGGCATCCATAATTCTGAGTGAATATATACGTCACGCTTCGGTCACCGGAAACGAAAAGCCGGCCGGACAGTTTCTTGAGAATATATGCCGTGAAAAGGGTCTGCACGTCAGGATCTTTACTGACAAAACAGACAGCTATAATTTTGCCGCCTCACTGTACCCGCTGGAGATGAACAAACCCAATATCATTTTGCTGAATCATATTGATGTGGTACCTGAAGGTGATACTTCACGATGGAAACATCCGCCTTTTTCAGGTGCAATAATAGGGGACACTATCTGGGGACGCGGGACTGCGGATATGAAGGGTGCCGCCGTTATGCAGCTTATGGCAATTGCATCCTTTGCCGGGGAAGCCGGAAAGGCAGATCTTCCCTTTAATATATCCCTCTTGTGTGTCTCCGGCGAAGAAAAATACGGAGAAACAGGTGCCGGAATTGTCAGCAGGTCATTTCTCAGTGAGCTGAATCCGGTAGCTGTTTTTGGGGAAGGAGGCATCGGAACAAAAAATATTCTAAGGAGAGATCCTGAAAAACTGGTATTTGTCGTCTCCACCAGCGAGAAGAGAGCCCTCTGGCTGAAACTCAGCCTGAATCATATGACTTCCGGACACGGTTCAGTTCCTCCTCCGGACTATGCAAACAAAATGATGATCAAAGCTCTTCATTCTCTTGTAAACTCAGATCCCAGGATCCGTTTCAATGAATCAACAAGGTCGATGTTCAGGGCATACGGCAAACTGGAGAAAGGGCTGACCGGAATAGTCCTGAATAACCCCGGTCTCTTTAAGCCTCTTATTGCGGGCAGGCTGAGAAAAGATCCTCTTCTGCTTTCAACGGTCACAAATACAATGACCATAACCCGGTTCGCGGATCAGGAAAATGAGATAAACCAGATCCCACAGGAAGCAGCGGTAATGCTTGACTGCCGCCTGCTTCCCGGAACGCCGACAGAAGAATTCACAGGATTTATCAGGAAAAGACTCAAGGCAGACAACATCGACATCAGCATCATCAGGGAGACACAGAATGCCCCGCCTACTGTGCCCGAAAAATATTATGGCATTTTCTGTGAATCACTGACCGAAACATATCCGGGAGCAGGTATAATGCCCGTGCTTTTTCCAGCCACAACCGACAATAACTATTTCAGGAATGCCGGAGTTCCGGTTTATGGTATAATTCCCGCCGTCTTCGGAGAAGAGCTGATGAAAGCCATTCATAACTACAATGAGAGGATCCCTGTTGAATCGCTTGTTAAAGGAACTGAGGTTTATATAAGATTCATTGAAAAGCTTCTTTTTGGAAACAACTGATACTAAATTCTTCTTTCAGACCGGCAGAATATTTTTCAGATTATTTCCGAGGATCATCTCCTTCTCCTCTTCTTTAAGGTTTAGTGACCGGATTATTGCCAGTACTTGTTCAAGATTGCTTTTGCCGTAAGGAGTATCTGATCCCATTATGATCTTGTCGGCCCCGAATTCATTAATTGCCAGAACTATGCGGTCGGCAGAAACAAGTGAAGGACAGGAAATGTCAAAATAAATATTATCTCCCGTCATCTTCTTCTCTTTAATAAAGATCTCAAGACCAATAAGATGTCCCACAATGAAATTTGTCCTGATACTGCCTGACACTGAGATGAAATCCAGAACATCCTTTTTTGAATACAGATGAATGAATACCGGGAGGTTGTTCGATGCTGCAAATTCTGCAATATCGCTGAACATCCCCGATTTTAAAGTAAAGGGATGACATGCCTGGTGCAACTTTATTCCTGCGAATTTCCACAAGTCAAGCTTTTCTTCCAGAATACCGGAAATTCCCTTTTTAAGCGGATTGATCCAGTAGAACTGGATGATACGGCCACCTGACAAGGATGCCATTTCAAAGATCTTTTTATTGGAGCGTTCAATGGCGGACCATTTATTTTCCTTTGCCATTGCCGCCCTGATGAACCTGTTGACAACAAAATTGAGCTCCGGCCCGTTGAACCTGTTACCTATTCCGGGGATGGAGACGGGATCATTGCGCTCCGAATCGGCCGGGCATAAAACCACTTTGTCAACTCTAAGCCTGTCAAGCTCGGATATGATACTTTGCATATCCCTGTATTCGCCGCCCTGATGCGAGTGCCCGTCGATAATCATTTCAGACTGATAATGGTTTATTCCTGAATCACCGCCTTTTCATCACCAACCAAAAATAAAGCAGGATCAGTACTAATGCCAGGAAAAAGCCTGCCACACCGAAAGCGGGATATCCAAATAATAAGGGGCCTTTTTCCTGCAGGACAAAGATAAGTGAAGAACCAATAATAATGGCTGCAATAAGGATACTCAGCGATATCTGTTGGCCCGTCCCGGAAACGGATCTTTTAAGCTTCTCAGCCTCATGAAGTTCAAAGACAAATTTTAATTTGCCTTCCCTCACTTTATTGAGGATAATATTGATGTCTTCGGGCAACCGTTCTATAAGCTCAACGCTTTCCTGAAGCATGGTGCTGCTTCTTTTTAAAATTTCCCCGGGATCGAGCCTTTTCCTTGAAATTTTCCTTACAAAAGGCCTGGCGACTTCAAGCATATCCAGGTCTGGATACAGTTCCTTGCCTGTCGATTCGATCATTGAGAGAGCTTTGATCATAAGAACCAGGTTGGGCGGAAGGGTAAGGTTATGACGTATCATGATGCCTATTACCTCCTGTCCGGCCTTGCTGATATCGAGGCTTCCCAGAGGTATTCCCAGATAGCTGTCGAACAGTTCTTCAAGCTCCTGCCGGAGGAGGCCGCGGTCGACATCCCTTATTATTATTTTAAGGTCCTCAAACCTGTTTAGCGTGCTGTCGGCATCCCTGTTTACCAGGGCCTGGAGCAATTTGGCCCCGTAGAACCTGGTATTTTTATCGAGATATCCAACCATCCCCACATCAAGCATAATGATATCGGCAGGAGGCACAACGAATAGATTTGCCGGATGCGGATCAGCATGAAAAAAGCCGTCTTCGAGTATCTGCTTCATTATAGCTTCAGCGCCTCTTATGGCAATCTTGTGCGGATCATAAACATCCCTGTACTTTTCCTGGGCTGTCTCATTTATTTTTATTCCGTCAATGAACTCCATGGTCAGCACCGCGGAGGTGGTAAGCTCCCAATAGACCTTCGGTACACGTATATAATCAACATCCCTGAAATTCATCCTGAACTTCTCAAGGTTCTGAGCCTCCCTGGCAAAGTCGAGTTCTTTTCTTATGGCCTTCCTGTATTCATCGACCATCAGGCGGGGCCTGTAAATCCATCCGTTGTGAAGCCGGTTCTCGGCAAATTGTGCAAGGTCTTCAAGGATTGCCAGATCGGTTTCGATGATCTGCCTTATTCCGGGTCTCCGGACCTTGACAGCCACCTGCCCGCCATTGGGCAGGGTTGCCTTATGAACCTGGCTCAGGGAGGCTGCTGCCACCGGAACAGGATCAAAGTCCCGGAAAATTTCATCGCAAGGTCTTCCCAGCTCCTTTTCAACAATCTGCTGCGCCACCGATGCATCAAAAGGAGGGGTATTGTCCTGGAGCTTTTCCAGTTCCTTTATGAATTCAGGAGGAAGAAAGTCGGGGCGTGTGCTGAGGATCTGCCCGAACTTGATAAATGTCGGCCCCAGCTCCTCCAGGGCCCTGCAAAATTTTTCGGGAGGACTTAAGATGCTTTTGCCGTTCTTCCCGGTTTTAGATACTGCTTTCCTATGCCGGTCAATTAAATATCCCAGGCCATATTTTGTAAGGACACCAATTATCTGCCTGGTGCGCTTCAGCTTCTCCAGATTCTTAAATTGCCTCATAATGGTCTTTCGGCTTTGGCTAAAGATCAATTCTCAGAAAAAGGACAGGAGGATGTCGCATTTCTACTTCCCTGAAGCCTTATCCTTTTTTGTTAATTTGCTTATCTCTTCTTTCAGGGCATTGATCTCCTTCCTGGATGGTATATCAAGCTTTGCCATTGCTTTTTCGACTGCCTTTTCAATCTTTTCTTCCATCCCGGCCCTGTTCTTCTCAACAAGATCCATCAGATCCCTGACAAATTTAGCTTCATCCGTTTTTGCCAGCTCACCTCTTTTTATCAGATCCCCTGAAATCTCCTCAGCTTTTTCACGCGTGAGCGATAAAGCTCCGAGACCTGCTAAAATCGTTTTTTTGATCAAATCTGTCATGGCTTTTTTGAATTATTTGGTTTACAACCGATAATGCATCAAATTTATTCTGCCACAGGTTTATGCTATCTCAGATTCCCGTCATTCAGCCTGAACTTTCTTGCACGCTGAAAATAATCATCAACCCGTTCCAGACCGAACTCATCTATCATTTCCTGTACCGAGATCTTTTCATCAAGGCTTGTCACAAGTACCACGCCCAGTTTCCCCGGATCATGGATATTTACACCTTCACCATATTTATTTTTTAGCTGCCTGAGCTTTTCCCAGTTATAATCAAGGTGAACAATCTCATAGTCGAGGTTTATTTTTGCCACAGCATAGTCGAAGTAATTGGTGTTTGAAGCAATCCTTTCGCCCAGAGGGTTAAGGATTTCCGACGGAGTTGACCTGTAAACCGATCCCACAAAAAACGACCTGCATGAATAGGCCCACAGGCTCTGGACAAATCCGCCATGGTACATTGATGAGAACAGGATGATGTCAGGCTTCAGGGCTGCATACTTTAACCGCAGTTCATCAAAGTTCAGGTCAAAACATATTGCAATGCCCACAGTACCGAAGTCGCATTTGAAAACAGGTGCCTCATCTGATGCCTTTGTCCCTTCCTCCATTTCGCCGATCGTGGGGAAATTCTTGTCATAAATCCCTGCTATCTTACCGTTGCGGTCGATCAGTATGCATGAATTGCGCCATATCCCTTCCTTGCTCTTCCTCTTTGTCCCGAAAACAAGATAGCACCCGTGCTCCCTGGCAACCGAAGCAAAATAATCGAGCACCTTGTCTCCCCTTGCATTAAGATATTCCTCCCCTGCGCCTGACAGATCGCAGAACTCAGGCAACAGAATGAGATCGGGTTTGTCGGGCAGGACCTGGTTAAGCTCATTTTTCCAGAATGTTATGACCTGTTCCACCATTTTTTCAGGTGGCTGGCCACTTTCAACTGATGGGACATTGCCGATTGTTGCGACTGTAACATACCTGGCCGCATGAATGTTACCCGTTACCAGGAAAAGAAAGATCAATCCTGTAAGAAGAGAAATCCGATTATGGCACATACCTTTTAATTTATTGTTTAATCAAAGATAAGAAATCCTGAAATATAGAGTTCGGCTTGCCGATGCTGAAATGGGATCTGATTGCGCGGCCAACGGCTATTTTTTCTTTCTGTTCAATAGGAAATATACGGGGATGCCAGCAAGGATGAGTGACATTCCTATTGCTGCCTCGCGAGGACGTGTAACTATAGTATTGAAGAAAAGCCCTATGCAGAACAGTATGAAAATTGCAGGCACTATTGGATAGCCCCAGACCTTATACGGGCGGTAGGCATCGGGCATCCTGTGCCGGAGGATAAAGACACCCAGGGCGGTGGCACCATAAAAGATAAATACCGCAAAAATGATCATATCCGTCAGCTGATCGAATGTTCCTGACAGCACCAGCACGGAAGCCCATATACCCTGCCAGAGAAGTGAAACGCCCGGAACATTGCTACTGTTCAGCCTGCCAAGGCTTGAAATGAACAGACCATCGCGGGCCATGGCATAATAAGGCCGGGCTCCCGTCAATATGCTTGCATGGGCACAACTGAGTGTTGTTATGAGAATAAGCACTGAAATGAACACGGCACCCGCTGTACCCCAGAAGCTCCTTATCGCTTCAACGGCAGCAATCTGGTTATGCGATTCATGAATCTGAATGAGCTGCGGTATCGACAAAAGAGACAGATAAATGAGATTAACAACTACATAGACCGTGATCACGATAAAGACCCCTATCACTATTCCCCTCGGTATGTTTTTCCTGGGATCTCTTACCTCACCTCCGATGAATCCGACAGAGCCCCATCCCTGATATGCCCAGAAAGCGGCAAGCATTGCGGTATAAAATGAGGAAAGGGTAACGCTCCCGGATGTCAGATCACCGGCTTTCACGAAATCAGCCGGTTTTCCGCTTCCCGAAGTCAGGCCGGCAATTACAATAACCAGAAGGCCAGCACCAACCATTAAAAGGATAGCTCTGCTGAAACCGGCACCACTCTTTAGTCCGGACATATTTAACCCTGTCAGCAGCATTATCAGAATAATTGCCGCGAGCTTGATCCCGAAATCACGGAAAGGGAAGAAGATCCCTCCCAGGGTAAAATCCTGCAAAGGGCTGAAAACTGCCGGAAGAGGAATAATACTGTTCAGCGACTGAGCAAAAACCCATGCCAGGGATGAGATGGTTGCAGTCTGGATAACCGTAATGAGCGACCATCCGTAAAGGAATGCGAAAAAGCGGTTGTAAATCTTTTTAAAATATACATAATCACCCCCTGTATCGGCAAGCAATCCTGCAACCTCTGCATTGCTCAATGCGCCGAAAAGAGTGATTATCCCTCCCACCACCCATGCCATTATAATCCATTCTGATGAGCCGAGCTCCGCCGCCATCGGAGCGATCTTTTTATAAACTCCTGATCCAATGATGTTTGCTACGACAACGATAATTACGTAGGTAATTCCCAGAGTTCGTACAAGGCTTCTTTGATTCCCCATTTGATTTATTAATATATGATCTCTCTAAAATAAATAATGATTTGATTGGACAGTCAATTTTCAAATTAACTGATAAAAAGTGTTCGGAAAACGGAATTTAGACTTATTTTTAAAAACTTATAATCTAAACAGTTATAAAATCTCATCAAATAAGATCAATATCATGAAAAATGTCGCAAAAGGCCCTGCCCGGGTTTCAATGGAGATAGTGCTAAAGGATTTCATTGATTGTACTCCCGGAAGAAGCAGGTTTTTAATCCCGGATATTGCAAATCTTTGCAGATTAAAAGGTCTGCTTTTGGTTTTCCTCATGATAACCAACTTCTCAAATGCCCAGAAAAAGATCTATGTAATTACTGACCTTGAAGGCATAAGCGGTGTTTACAAGTTTGATCAGGCCTGGGTTAAGGACACACCATTGAATATTAAGGCTTGTGAATATTTTATGGAGGATGTTGCAGCTGTAGTAAAAGGACTGCGCGACGGAGGTGCTACTGAAGTTATAGTCCTCGATGGTCATGGTGATCAGGCAGTGATTCCTCATTTAATGGTGCCAGGAGCAAAATATGTAACTGGTAAGCCCAAATCAGGACCTGGTAATCTGTGGGGCCTTGATGGTTCATTTGCAGGTGTTGTATTGCTTGGTTTCCATGCTATGAGAGGAACTCCTGACGGAGTATTGAATCATACCCAGGATGTTGAGAACAGATACTGGTATAACGGGGTTGAATCGGGTGAGCTGGCGCAGAATGCTGCAATTGCCGGTTACTTCGGCGTACCACCGATATTGGTATCAGGTGACGAAGCGACATGCCGCGAGGCGAGGAATTTCTTCGGTGAGAACTGTGTGACAGTAGCAGTCAAAAGAGGTGTTTCGCGTGAAGCGGCAGTTCTATATCCTTTTGAAGAGACACGAAAGGCCCTGTATGAGGGAGCAAAGCATGCTATGGAGGTTATTCACCTTTGCAAGCCATATACACTTAATACACCGATACATGTAAAAGAAATGTATCCCGATCCCAGGCCTTCGATGAAGGAATACCTTGAAAGGAAATCAGATCATAAATACTGGGAATCCATATTACGTGTAAAAGAGGGAACGGTAAAGGATGCTTTGCATATATTTGACCTTTGATCATACGAATCTTTAAGTTTTATCAGGCATTGAAAGCGAAAACAAATATTAAATGGCCGTGAATGTCAGGAGAAAAAACTTAACAATTACCTTATCCGCCTGAAATGCATGAATACTCATTGGCAGAAGAAGTTGTAAAGATTGCCGGGGAGGAGGCTGCAAAAAACAATGCCCGGCTGGTCAGTGAAATAGCTATCGAGGTTGGAGACCTGAGCGGTGTCGATACCGGGGCTTTTCATTCTGCGCTGGAAATTCTTTCAGAAGGTTCAATACTTGAAAAAGCCAGGCTTAATATTATCAGAATAAAAGGCAAAGGTTTCTGCCGGAGCTGCAACCTCGAGTTTGAGATGGATCATCGGATCGACACATGCCCCGTCTGCAGCTCATTCCCGTCAGAGATCAGGGGCGGCCACGAGTTCAGGGTTATTTCCCTGACAATCGAAGAAGCTAACAATACATAAAAATCAAAGCTATGTGCGAAACATGCGGCTGCGGAAACCCGGAAGGATTTACAATAAGGGATCCTAAAACTGATCCGGTAAACGGAACAGGACATGAACATGATCATCATCACGGGGATGACCTCGCTCACAGCCATTACCATGAGCATGAACATGATCATCATCACGATCATCCTCATTCTCATCCCCATTCCCATATTCAGGATCATAAGCATGACCACGGTAAGGTAATTGAACTCAACCGCGACATTCTGGCCGGGAACAATATTACAGCCTCAATGAACAGGAGATTCCTTGAAGGAAGAAAAGTGCTGTGCCTGAACATGGTAAGTTCACCAGGATCGGGCAAAACAACCATACTTGAAAAGACTATTAGCACCCCGGGAATTTCAAAAAAAATATATGTCATTGAAGGAGATCAGCAGACGCTTACTGATGCCATAAGGATTGGGAAGACAGGGGCTCCGGTACTTCAGATAAATACAGGTTCAGCCTGTCATCTGGATGCACGGATGATAGAATCTGCCCTTAAAAGAATGGATCCTGAATCCGGCTCTGTTCTGTTCATAGAAAATGTGGGAAACCTTGTATGTCCTGCAATGTTCGACCTTGGGGAGTTCAGGAGGGTGTTGACCGTCAGCGTCACTGAAGGCGAAGACAAGCCTCTTAAATATCCGGGCATGTTCGGGACGTCCCATCTTTGCCTGGTAAACAAGTCTGATCTTCTGCCATATGTTGATTTCAGCATGGATGATTTCATCAGGAATGCGAAGAGCATAAATCCTGATTTGGAATTCATCATTCTTTCTGCAAAAACAGGCGAAGGAATCGACGCCTGGTACCGGTGGATAGATGATCAGTATTCACTTTCCCGGGGGAAATAGTTTTTATGCAGCTTTCACTCTCTTGCCATTATATACCACAGTGTCTTATACTGGGCACCTATACTGAATGACTGATTTTTACCCCGTTTGAATACGGGCACCTCTGTCATCCTGTTTCCCGCGGGATCAAGTGAATGCACTCTGAATTTGCCCATGTCCCTGAAAATCAGTCTTGCAGGAATGCCTTCAACCCTTGTCGGAGAGTCGCCCCATCCGGTTCCCACCGTGGTTTTTTCTTTATTCCATTTCATTGCAGTGTTTTCGGCCCTTCCTGCAGCGGCAAGCAATACTCTGGACGATTCTTCCAGGGGTTTGCCGTCGAGTGATGTTATAGTAACTGTTGCCCAGTTGGAAGGGGTGGTATCCATTTCAACAGTTACATTTTTAAGTTCAATAGCCTTCCCTCCGATATAGCCGGCGGCAATCCTGGCTGAAGGTGCTTTCACCTTAAACACAGCATTTGATGAATCAGTGTTATCCCATATTATCTCTCCTGTTTCGCTTTCCCAGGCACCTGCCGGCTCTGAGACAGCACCGGAAAGCCCCGGTTCCGAAGCTTTAAGGTTGACGCTAATGGGATGACGTGTTATCAACGATTCATGGGCTCCGTACTTCTTCCAGATGCTTTTCATGTTTGACCTGTGAAGCCTCAGTTCACCGCCTGATTCTGCCAGTTCACCGAGGACGGCATCAGGGGGCATATTGAGACTGACAGTCTGCCGGCCCGGCTTTACGGCTCCCATCCTGAACAGCACTGCTCCGGCAGGCACGAACACCTGTTTAAGGGGATGACCCGCGCTGGAAAAGAAACCACTTATTCTTCCCTGGTCGTAGGGCCTGTTGAAGGTAAAATGATATATCCCGTCAAAATCCTGGAATGCCGACACGGAATTGATCATGGGAAACATCTCGGCGCAGTAGAAGCTGGGGGCCGGATGATCGTATTCGCTTATGGTAAGGGGCATTCCCTCCACCCTGTGAAGGCCAAATGAAAGCAAAGTCCCTCCCATCCTGTCTGAAACCATTGATGAGTTTCTTATCAGCCATTCGGTTGAAGACCAGCTCCGGCCCGGGAAGGAAGGGTGTTCCCAATAAGCATGCATGTCGATAAAATCGGCTGATCTCGCCTCCCTTAAAACACCAGCTGCACCACTGTATGAAGCCTGGGATTCAGACACCAGAGCCCTGATGTTAAGCTTGTTTTTCAGGAAATCCGACATCTCCTTTGCATAGGAAATTTCGGTATCCATCAGGAAAGCCCACATGGTCTCCCTGGCGGTTGATGATTTTGTTGTATAATTTGTAATAATATCTATCAGATCATTTGTAAATCCTTCTTTTTTTGAATATTCCGGATTGGATCTCAGCCAGGCATTCCACTGGGAAAGGAGGCTTTTCATGTGCTCCCTGTTCAGTTTCGGCAGCAAAGCCCAGTTTGAAAGCAGCGAGTTTTCATTGTTTATTTCAACAAAAGCAACTGCAGGTTCATCAGTGTAAGCATTTCCCGTATAAGGATTGACGTGCTTAAGAAGCTTTTCAGCATAAACTTTCTGCATCTCAATATATGGCCTGTAAAAATTATCTATCCCCTTGCCGTAATTGAAATGTTCAATATCCTTATAGTCCACGCCCGGATAAATGTACGAAACATGAGTGTTTATGTTGCTGTAGATGCCATGGATTTTAAGCTGGTAGATCAGCCAGTCGAGTCTTTCAAGCTGTCCCGGGTCCAGGTCTTTTTTATTCTTGTCCCAGATCCCGTTTGGTGCCGACTGGTTATCCATATGATGAAACCTGACAACATTCATCCCGAGCTTTCTGAGCCTTCCTGCTATTGTAACAGCAGTCTCCCTGTCGGGGAAGCATGAGCCGAATGTAAGATTGGTTCCGAAGAAACGTATCCTTTCACCTCTGCCGTCGATGAAATGTCCGTCTTTAACTGTAACATATCCTGAAGATCCCGCCTGGGATTCATTCAGGAACGACATATCGACATCATTCTGAATAGTGTCGGAATCAGGAATCACAAAATCAAACCATCCGTATTCGCGGACATCATTTGCTGTATTATGGCAGCAGGCAATTACAATGAAGATCAGCACGGGTAGTGTGATCCTTAAAGATTTGAAAATTAAGGACAAAACCAGTTTCATATTGCTTTAAGTTTTTAATCCGGGATCCGGACAGGTTAATAATGTACAATTTAATCAATACTTGCGAAATAAACTCATTGAAACGGACCTGAGCTGTTGTGATTTTCGCCTGAAAGAAATTTGCATGAATTTTCCTTATACCTCCAGGATGTTAACAGGAAATATAGGATTTATACAGTATTATGTTTCTGTGCCACTCTGTGTCTTCTCTGTGGACCTCTGTGTAACTGTAAAATATGAAACACCATAGCCAATTTCATAAAAAGTGGTCTCCAATTTCAGGACTTTAATAAATTTATATGAACAGTCCACACCAGCAAACACAAAACCCATAAAAATCATTTAATATGAAAAACACACTACAGAATCTGATCCAGCCAAAAAAGGAATTTAAAGAAGCTGGATCTACAATCAAAGAAGGCCTTAATCCTGATTCCGGAATTGACCGCCGGAGGTTCCTGCAAAAGACAGGAGCATTATTCGGTGGAATCTCACTGGCCGGCCACATGTTCTCTGACGAAGAAGAGCTTATTGCCCGGACCACGTCGAATGTCAGCCGCAAATCAAGTCCTTCCGACCTGAAAATAACTGATCTGCGCTATTGTGTGCTTCAGCTGGCTGATGACGGTTCACGCAATCCTCTTATCAGGATCGATACTAACCAGGGTATATATGGATTGGGGGAGGTAAGGGATGCAGCCGACGAAAGGTATGCACTGATGCTAAAGAGCCGTATCCTTGGCGAGAATCCATGCAATGTCGAAATGCTGTTCAAGATAATAAAGCAGTTTGGTAACCACGGCCGTCAGGGTGGCGGTGTAAGCGCTGTTGAAATGGCTTTATGGGATCTTGCCGGAAAAGCATATGGTGTCCCATGCTGGCAGCTTTTGGGAGGAAGATACCGCGACAGGGTACGATTGTATTCCTATATACCGGTGCACAACTGGGCAAATATGGATGTTGCCAGATTCAAGGCAGATGTAAAAGAACGCATCGAAGAACAAGGCTATACCTGGCTTAAGTTCTACCCCAGCCTGGAAACGATCAGTCACATCCCCGGTATTACAGTCAATTCCAAATTCTGGGCAGCTCCCAAATATGCTGATATCACTTCATATAACCGGACAAAACAGCCATTTACCCAGCTTCAGATAACCGACAAGGGGCTTGCAGAGCTTGCACGTTATGTTGAATTCATAAGAAGTGTGACCGGAAATGAAATTCCCCTGTCTACTGACGGATTTGGCAATTATGATATCAATAACTGTATCAGGGTGGGAAAGGCCCTGGAACCATACCGGCTGGCCTGGCTTGAGGACATGCTTTCATGGGAAATGACCGGCCAGCTAAAAGTTTTGTCGGAAGCACTGGAAACGCCCACCCTGACAGGTGAGGATATTTATCTTAAAGAGGAATTCATTAAACTGTGCGATAATCATGCAGTAGATATAGTCCATCCCGACCTGCATACCGCAGGAGGAATTATGGAAACAAAAAAGATCGGTGATTATGCAGAGGAAAAAGGAATTGCCATGGCAATGCATTGTTCCAGCTCACCTGTAGGCTTTATGGCCGGTGTGCATTGCGCAGCAGCCACCCAGAATTTCCTTGCACTCGAAATGACCACCCAGGCTGTTGACAATCCATGGTGGGAGAACCTGGTTATAACAACTGATGGCAGGAAGCTGACCGAAAAAGGATTTGCCATTGTACCTGACTCTGCTCCCGGACTGGGAGTTGAACTGAATGAAGATGAGGTGAAAAGACATTTGTTCCCGACCGACAGGAGCTATTTCGCCCCTACTCCTGAATGGAATGATAGGCGTTCATCCGACCATCTGTGGAGCGGACGCTTCACCATCGGCCAGCCGACAGGAATTGTACCCAAATAATTGAATAACAATAAACATAATTTAATAGAAAAATACCTAAGAATTTAATCTATGAAACGTAAAGAATTTTTACAGAAAGGACTGGCAACAGGCACGCTTGCAGGAGCTCCTGCCTGGCTGTCAGCAACAGGCAATCAGAACATGTTTGATCTGAAAACGAAAGTACCATGGGGGTATGACGTTGACTATTCGGAGGTGATGATAGAAAAGTCAGTTAAGGGGAAACCTCATCAGGGTAAGGTTCTGCTGGCAATACAGCCTCACTCCGATGATATTCCCCTGTCGGCAGGTGGTTTGATCGCCAAGCTTATGGATGAAGGCTATACCGGATATTTATGTTCTGTTACCGACGATGCAAGGGGCGAAGGGGAATATAAACAGAACAGAATTGACAATCAGAACATTGCTGATTTCTATGGAATGAAGGGATCATTTGAGTTGCTTATGCCCCATCATCAGCTCGACAGCATTGGCATCCAGGATCTCAAGCAAAGGTTCATCTTCCTTATCAGAGCCCTGAAAGTTGATACCATTGTCTGTATGGATCCATGGGGCCATTATGAGGAAAATCCCGACCATTATGTCACGGGGCTTGCCGTGGAGGCTGCAAGATGGATCGCCGGCGCAAATGATTATCCTGAACACTTTGCCTTCGGTATAGGTCCATATACGCCTAAAGAAAGATATT
>CAZTDW010000035.1:0-25351 GCA_964611835.1 uncultured Rikenellaceae bacterium
TAACGGATATTATGGAAGCTATGGAAAAGGATATGATCGATCCGGAAATTGAATACGGGAAAGCCTTCAGGACAGATTTCACCTCCCTGCCGGAAAGAAAAAACATGCGCGAACGGTTCAGGGGGACCCGGGGGCAGAACATAAACAGGAATGCTTATGAATAAAATTAAAACCGGTTAATAATTTTTATTGAATTACAATAATTAAATATTAAAAACTTATATGTTCCGATATGCAAAACGATAATTTTTATAAACAGATTGCATCAAAGGCAATCCGCAATTTATTGCATCTGCTGATTACCTTATTGCTGTTTCTTACAATAACCGGGGCTCAGGCCCAGAACAGGGAAGTGGTTCTCGGATATTTGAAGAGCCTGGGAAACGGTTCGTGGATGTTCGGACAGATGGCAACATGGGTGCATAATGAGAATCCGGATATGGACCACCCCTCCAACTGGCTGAAAAAGATTTATGATCATACGGGTATGATGCCCCGCTACGGTTGTATCACCTATGACTTTGATGATAATCCTTTTCCGGATGCCGACTGGAATGCCGGTGTAAAGAAGATCTGGGACAAGGGGATGATTGCAGGCGTCTATAATTTCTATGCCAATCCATGCGGAGGCAAATGGAAGGATCCGGTTACCATCGATCCGATATTTGACGCCAGCGACAATCCCGTTAAGTCAAATTTCTACAGCCAGCTGGACCGGATGGCCTCAAATATTAAATGGCTTCAGGAACAGGGAGTTGTGATTGTTTATACTCCGTTTGTCGAATCGAATGACAAAAACAAGTGGCATGCCAGGGAAGGAAGCAGAAACGCCATAAGGCTTTACAGGCTTGTTCATGATTATTTTGTGGCAAAAGGCCTGAAAAATATCATCTGGGCTTATCATACTACACAGGGAGACGGAGCCCTTGAAGAGTATTATCCCGGCGATGAATACGTGGATATTATAGGGAAATCAGCCTATGGGACAGGATTGATCTTCTCAGAGTATGAATGGGCAGTAGAGAAGAAAAAAAAACACGGAAAGGTCATCTGGTGGGCTGAACTTGGCATACGAGGCCCCAATGACCCTCCAAAGGATTGCTTTGATGTCTTAAGAAAACTTGAGACCGCTTTCCCCGAACTGGCAGGATTCAGTTTCTGGAGCGATGCCGGTTATTACAATGTGGTTGGCAACCTTAACGGACCCGGTTTTATGGCTGATCCGAAAATAGTCACCCTGAAGTAAATGTCAGTGTTTTTGAATCACTGTTCATTCCGAAACTGATCTGAAATGAGAAACTTTATTATTTTTCTCTTCATCATCCTTGCAGCCTCAGGCTGCAGAAGTAATGTTGAATTTGATGTCTTGATACGCAACGGCCTGATCTGTGACGGCACCGGTTCTCCTGCATTCATTGCCGATCTGGGGATCAATAAAGATACCATTGCAGTTATTGGCAAATTAAAAAAGGCAAAAGGCACGATTGAGATCGATGCACGGAACCTTGCTGTTGCCCCCGGGTTTATAAACATGCTGAGCTGGGCCAATGAGTCGCTCATAGAAGATGGCCGTTCACAAAGTGATATCAGGCAGGGGGTGACTCTGGAGATACTGGGGGAGGGCGATTCAATGGGCCCTCTTAATGAGGGAATGAAGCAGGATATGAAAAACTCTCAGGGCGACATTAAATATGATGTTGAATGGACAACCCTGGGTGAATATCTCGAATTTCTTGAAAAAAGGGGTGTCTCAACGAATATTGCGTCTTTTGTCGGAGCAGCCACACTCAGGATATATGCCGTAGGTTATGATGACCGTGCCCCGTCAGTACCGGAACTCGATACCATGAGATCCCTTTTACGGCAGGCTATGGAAGAAGGCGCCGTAGGACTCAGCTCGGCTCTTCAGTATGTCCCTGCAAGCTTTGCCACTTCCCGGGAACTGACAGAACTGTGTAAAGAAGCTGCAAAGTACGACGGAATGTATATTTCGCATGTAAGGGATGAAGGCGACAGCTTATTGCCCTCGATAGATGAACTTATCAATACTGCAAGAGATGCAGGCATCAGGTCGGAGATCTATCATCTGAAGCAGTCGGGACAGTCAAGCTGGGGCTTGCTCGATGAAGTTATAAGGAAAGTGGATTCGGCCCGTGCTGAAGGAATTCAGATCACTGCAGATATGTACAATTATATCGCCAGTTACACAGGGTTTGATATAGTGATTCCTGATTGGGTCGAGGAAGGAGGAATGATTGAATTCGTGAAAAGGCTGAAAGATCCATTTGTAAGGAAAAAGATAAAACAGGAGATAGCCGGGGCAATCGCGCAGAGAACCGGATCAGCAGATAAAGTCCTGATCATAGGATTCAGAAACGATTCTTTGAAATATCTTGCAGGAAAAACACTTGAAGAAATTGCCCTTCTCAGGAAAAAATCCCCGGAAGAGACTGTAATGGATCTTGTTATTGATGATCACAGCCGCGTTGAGGTTGTTTATTTTTCAATGTCGGAGGATAATCTGAAAAGACAGATCGCACTTCCGTGGATGAGCTTTTGTTCCGATGCCGGATCATATGCGCCTGAAGGCGTTTTTCTTAAGTCGGGCACCCATCCCAGGGCATACGGAAGTTTTGCACGCCTTCTGGGCAAATATGTAAGGGAAGAGAGAGTTATTCCTCTGGAAGAGGCGATCCAGAAGCTTACTTCATTGCCTGCATCAACCCTGAAAATAAATAAGAGGGGCGAATTAAAGGCTGGCTATTTTGCCGATGTGGTTGTTTTTGATCCCCTCACTATAAAGGATAATGCAACTTTTGAAAATCCTCATCAGTATGCTTCCGGAGTAATGCATGTTCTTGTTAACGGGATTCAGGTTATTAAGGACGGGGAACATACGGGAGCAAAACCGGGAAGATTTGTAAAAGGACCTGGCTGGAAACCAAATTAACAGGTTGGCCCGGATCAGGAAATACGGAATTAACCAGTAACAGATGCTGTGCTGTAATGGATTCAGAAAAGAAGTATTCAAGAAGGAATTTCATCTCATTATCATCTTTTGGAATGGCTTTTGGAATTAAAGATTTCTCAGGTAAAGACCAGGGGAAAAAGATCATCCCCGCAGGTTCTCATGAAAGTGAGCTCCCTTTGATAGATTCATCTCCCGCGAAAAACCGGGTCCTGAAACTGCACCCCTCAGATAATGTAGCTGTTGCACTCGAGGACCTGCCTGGCGGAGCTAAAGTGTTTGTCGATAATCAGTTATTTGTACTGAAGGAAAATGTGCCTGTCAAGCACAAATTCACGCTGACGGAGATTAAAAGGGGGAATCCGGTTTATCTCTATGGAATTAAAGTGGGCAGCGCTTTATCAGACATTCCCCAGGCAACAGCCATAACTACGGGAAACACTGCAAATGCAACAAGTGAAATAAAGAGGACTTCTCCCCGGAATTACAAATGGACGCCTCCCCTTACAGACGCTTTCGCAAAAAGGACATTTATGGGTTACCACAGGCCTGACGGACAGGTGGGTACCGCCAACTACTGGCTTGTCATTCCAATGGTATTCTGCGAAAACCGTATGGTTGAAATTATCAGAGATGCAGTAATGCCTGAGCTTGGATTTAAGAAGAATTCACCCTATGCTCAGTTTGCCGGGGAACTTGCCAATCTTTATAAGCAAGGTGCATCCAGGGATGATATTGGCCGTGCAGAGGTAAAAAAGGTACAACAGGGCCATGTAAAAGAAAAGCTTTTCAGGAATGTTTCAGGCATCCGGTTTATAACTCATGACGGAGGTTGCGGAGGCACACGGCAGGATGCGGAAGCACTATGCGGACTTCTCGCCGGCTATATAACCCATCCGAATGTTGCCGGAGCGACAGTGCTCAGCCTGGGCTGTCAGAATGCTCAGCTGTCTGTCCTGCATCAGGAAATAAGGAAAAGGGATGCGAACTTCTCAAAGCCTCTTTTTGAGTTTGAACATCAAAATATAGGGACTGAGGAAGAGCTGGTGGAAAGGGCAATCAAGTCAATATTTGAAGGGATGGCAATAGCTGATCAGTCTGAACGTAAACCTGCACCGCTTTCAAAGCTCTGTATCGGGCTGGAATGCGGCGGTTCGGACGGATTCTCGGGCATTTCAGCCAATCCCGCAATAGGTCATGTGTCAGACCTGATAGTCGCTTTGGGAGGATCGGCCGTATTGTCGGAATTTCCGGAATTGAGCGGTGTTGAACAGGATCTGTATGACCGCTGTGTAAATCAGGATGATGCCGGCAAATTCCTGAACCTGATGAAAAGCTATGATGCACTTGCTCATCACGTAGGTTCGGGTTTCGACAAAAACCCTTCGCCCGGCAATATTAAGGATGGCTTGATTACTGATGCGATGAAGTCGGCAGGAGCAGCGAAAAAAGGTGGCACATCACCGGTGGCAGGAGTTCTGGATTATCCCGGGAAGGTAACAGGAAATGGTCTGCATCTTCTTTGTACGCCAGGCAATGATGTTGAATCGGTGACTGCTGAAGTGGCATCAGGTGCAAATATTGTTTTATTTACTACCGGTCTGGGTACACCAACGGGTAATCCTGTTGTTCCTGTAATTAAGATTTCTACAAATACAGCGCTCTATGAAAAGATGACTGACATCATGGATATCAATGCTGGTCCAATTATTGATGGGATTGAGAGTATTGAAGAGACTGCCGGAAGAATCCTTGATTATGTAATTGATACGGCAAGCGGAATAAAGGAACCTGCTGCAGTAAGGAACGACCAGGCTGACTTTATTCCCTGGAAAAGGGGAGTGTCATTATAGAAAGATCATCTGAGCGCTTATGCCTCAGATCAAATGAATTACCTGGGATGGAAAGAGTCTTTATTCCCGGTCTTATTATCTGTCGGTCTCGGTAACTTTCAGCCCAAGCAAAACAGCAACATCTTTTATCTGGCTTCTCAGATCCCCAAGCGTTGCATTGGTATGGATTCCGTACAAATAAGGCCTGAATTCTTCCTGGAGCTTTTTTGCGTTATCTACTTTTGCAACGATTTTTCCGGTACACATTACATTATCCAGGTCTTCCCCTCCATTATATATAAGTTTCCCATTCACAATAACCCCTGTATTCAGTCTGACTTCGCCGATCATTGAATGTATTTCCCAGAATGTAACAGGCTCCCCGGCAGGCCATTCAACTGTCATCCCGGTGGATGAACCCGGTTGCTCAGGACGATCCCTTACCGGGCTTTCCGCGTGTGTTCTCAGGGTATAGGGCAACACCCGGTCATCTCCGTAAGGATTTACCGGGATGCCGCAATGGAGAACTATTTCCGTTTCATTGAAGGCGTCATAAATGAAGTCGGACAGCATACTTGGCTTACCGGTGAGCAGATACCCAAGGACCTGGGTGATCAGAAGATCAGGGTAATTCTGGCAAACAGCCTGAATCCCGCGGGTCTTGAATCCGAGTTCAAGCCCCACTCCCGGATTGTAAAGGTCTTTGAGCTCTCCGCTTCCCGTGACCGTTCTGATATGTGTTGAGACTGCATTGCAGTTATATTTGACTCGCAGTTCATCGAGGGCAAGATATCCCCTGGCGGTTTTTATCACTTCATTTCTCGATGCCTCAACTTTTCTTGCTCCCTTTATCCATTTGTCTGCAGTTTCCCCGGCCTTCCTGATGTCAATGTTTTTGTAGGTCAGATAGAATTCCTCAGGTTCAACGGAAACGACACTAATTCCGAAAAGATCTTTGAGAATTTTTATGCTTTGCTCGTTATGATCCCGGACAAAGGCCTGATTATAATCCCCCCGGTAGTTAACACTGGCAATTATTTCATCCGTGGCACGTTTGACCATCAGTATCCTGGTCTTGCCAAGTTCCTTAACTACTCCTATAAGCTTTATTTTGTAAACAAGATCATTGAACATGGAGTCCCTGACAGCCGGTGCGCAAAGATTTCGCCTGTCGAGCTGGGCTGTGAGGATTTTCATATTCTTATAGCCACTGCTCCCTTTGAGTATATTGTTCTCATCATCCATCAATCCTGTGGTGAACAGGTGATAGGGTTGGCCATCCATGAATTCAAAGAGGTTATAAACGACAATTGTCGGCAAGCCTGTGAAAGCCAGCCTGTAGTCTCCGTTCAGCCTGCCGATGATTAGGACTCCGTCATAATTACCCCTGTTTTTTTCGACCTCGTTAAATGCATCTCCGTATGTGCCTTCCCACCTTATGAAATCGATTTTTTCGCATGCCTGGCGGAGCTGGGAAAGTACCTGATCGTGGGTAGTGAAATTCATGGGTGCACCTCCTGAACCGGTGCAGCCGCAACCGGCAGAAGTAAAGATTGTGAATAATCTTGCATTGTTATCCTGGGCAATTGAAATTGCTGAGAACAATACAATCGACGAGATAAGTAATGTAATTCTTCTCATAATTTTAATTTTTTTTATATCAAATGAATTTTGGCATCAGTGTAATTCTATTTCATCCTGTTAACAAAAAGGTTCATAGCCTCAGGCGAACCGTACATAATTGTTGAATAATTCTTTCCGGCTCCCGGCAAAGTGCGTGGGACCTTCAGAAGTCTTTTGAATTTGGCATCCCAGGCCTTTTTCAGAACCCTTAACTGCTCTTCATCCTCATTCATAGTGAGACTGTTGACAAGAGCCATAATAGTCACACCAATCTGTCCGATAAGCCCGGTCGCGGGGCAGGAGGTGTAACGCCAGTCACTCAGCTGGTCTATCCATGTATCGTTGTTAAGATGGGTTATCCCTCTTTTTACGGAATCAGGGATCCGCTTGTCTCCTGTAAGCCGGTAATAATAGCTGAGTCCATTCAGCCTGATCGAGCTTATAAATCCGGCTTCTCCTATATGGCTGGGCGAGATGCAGTTGCAGTGTCCCCAGCTTAATGTGTACAGCCAGCCGCCGCAGTTTGGATTCTGTTCCACCAGTGCGTCATCGGCTACCCGCTTCATTGCCTTTAGGCAACGATCTGAAGGGGATATTTTATATACACCGGCAAGGGCAAGCATGGTCCATCCATTTTCTCTCCCTACATGATTCCTGCCTTTAAACTGGAATTTACCATCCTCGGTAAGCTTCATCAGATTATCTCCGATACGTTCCAACGTTTCCTTCATCCACGGATCTCCCGACAGGAGGTAATAGTGGGCCATTCCCAGAGTAAAAATATGACCCAGGTTAAACGGATCAAGGCAGAGGTATGGAGTCTTTGTATCTCCTATATTCAGATCAATATACAGCTGTTTTATTTTTTCAACGGGATGGAATCCTCCCACATGGCCAATACTATGTTCATGCACCATTCCGGGGCGCGAAGGGTATTCTTCGGATTCCCATTGCGAAAAATACTCCTTAAGTTCCTTGTTGACAAAATGTACTACATCGACCTCACTGAAATGACGTGCAGCCTGTTCGGCTACGTAAAAATACTTCGGATCGCCTGTTCTGGCATATTGTATCAATATGTGCAACGGTGTGTCATATTCATGATTACCCCAGTTGCAGTTACGTTCGCCCCACCAGTCGCCCCAGTTCATTGCCCCATAATCGCGCTGTTCCTGAACAGACCGGCAGTATCCTTCAAAGAGGTTATCGGCCCAGATGTCATATTCTTCCATTCCCCTGGTGCCTGCTGCGGCCACATTACCCCACTCTCCTGTATCTATTGAATAGATGGGGTCAGCAGCAGGTAACAGTTGTTTATCAACCGACCTGTTCAAAGTTTCTCCGTTACCCGAAAGATCGAGCCATATCTGCCATCTCCTTGTCTGACCTTCACGTAGCCTGTAGGAATTTCCTTCAAACAGATAGTCATGCTTATACCAGGGCTCCATATGATTAAAAGCACCTGATTCAAAGTGGGGTAGCAAGCCCAGTCTGACGGTACTGTGAGTAACTTCAATGCTTTTAGGCCATTGTTGCCAGAAATGCCTGAGCGTAAGCGCAATATTGCCTTTGCCATCATTCATCTCCATCCATCCCGGAGCTTTTTTCCCTTTTCCGGGAGCCCCTTCAAAATGATAGTTCTCATCATCCACCTGGAGCATCCTGACCGGAGATCCCTCTTCGGGCAAACCCGACCATCCGGGTATGCCTCCCACGTTAACAGCCTTTAGTGGATTAAGAGTAATAAATTCCAGGCTGAGATCATTGATATGCTGGATCATTCTCTCATCTGCATTGATGAGGATATGCGGTTCGAGGTATATCTGTGTCATACCTGCATAAACAGCGGCCCGCAGTCTGAAATCCACAAGCCGTTCTCCCTTTGGACTGCGGAACGAACCTTCAAGCAACAGGGTTGATCTGAGTCTGCCACTGGTTTCAATCTTCCCTGATCCTACAACCCCTTCACAACGGTTTCCTTTCCTGTCGGTCATTACCAGTTTTACGTCAACACGTTCTGAGATCCTTATGAGAGCTCCCTTAATTGATGCGATGACCGTTTTACCCGATTCAATCAGGAGGCGGGCACCCTTTTTAGTTATTACGGGCCTGGCGGGAAAAGCCTCTTTTGCATCCTGACTCCATTGCAGCCTGAAATTTTCTGTCCCGTTTGCAGGCGGATCAGCCTGGAAATCGATCAGCACCCACCGGGCGCTTCCGTCACTCCATCTTGCCAGGATCTCGCTCTGACAGGGCACCGGCTTGTTGTTTTTGCCTGACAGAATAAATCTGCTCCCTTGAGGAACGGCACCTTCAGCCAGTGGAATTCCTCCGGTAACAGGACGCAACAGCTGCAGTCCTGCTTTTTCCTTAACACTTATATCAACATAATTTATTCCTTCGGATCTTACAGTCAGTGCTGAATTTGTTCCGGGATTATTTTTTCCACCAACTGCGGACTCCTGATAATTTCTGTTATCAGGGATTGAAAAATCCCTGCCTGCAAATGGTAATCCTGAAAGCCCCAGTCCTGCAAGAGTACTCTTTTTAATAAATTCCCTGCGGTTATTCATATGTAAATATTTTTTAATTCAAGGCAATTACGCTGCATTTCCCCGGGTTGATATCAATTGTTATTGTTTTTGTGCCGGCCATAATGCCAACTGGTTCACGATTTGATCCGAAGTCCGTCCGGCGTATAAGCACACTGTCTCCCAGCGCCAGACCGGAAACTACCGTCCCTGGCTCTCTCGGGACATCAAAAGTTATGGGAATTCCTCTTTCGAGGTACCTTCCATACTGCTGTGCTGCGGCATAGACTTCATGTACAAGTCTCACTTCTTCAGGATATTCCTTCCTGTCACTCCACATGAAGAATGTGTCGGTTCCCCTTAACAGCATGTGCCAAAGCAGTTCTTGATAGCTTTCCCGGCTCATCTGGACGGGCTCCGGTTTAGTATCCGAAACTTTAATCGTATTCCAGTGAACAAAACTTATTATCGGAATATTCTGAGGCGTGCTTCTTCCCGCGTTGCTAGCAACCTTTAACATATTATAGAACCACCTGTAATCAGTATTCTCAAAATCATACCAGCTGAAGATCTGGTCCCATGTATAAACAACAGGCATGGCATAGGTGTATCCCGTCAATGGAAAATCATTGAACCATTTCCTGTATCTGGCGCCCTGATCGGCAATAAACGGCTGGCCCTCAACATAGTATTCAAAATAGTCATACCAGTATCTGTATCCGTCGTTTGGATATATTGCATAATTACCGACAAGTGCATCGGGAAACCGGGATAAAATAGCTGAACTGTAGGCATAATTCTGAAGATAAGACCTCATTTCGCGCATGGTCTTCTGAAATTCTTCAAACGAAAAATTTTCGCCCAGATGCTGCCTGCACCTTTTGCAACTTTTCGATGCCTCAAAAGCACGGTTGACCTCTAGCGGGCCGTCAATCTCCCAGTCAGTAAAAATGAAATCGACCTTTAATCCTTCTTCTGTGTATTTTTCAGCAAAATATTCAACGCGGTCACGGATCTCCTTTTTCCTGGGGTCAAGTGCGAATGGGCATCCCATTTTATGGTCTCCGAAACTGTCATCAAAGAAAGGGTTTCCGTTATCATCAATATGTGCGGTGTTTTCATCACCGTTGAAGAATGAATGCAGGAGTGCAGTGGCTTCTATATTTACCATCTGACCCCGTTTCGTTTGGGCACGTGCAATTACCAGACTTTCATCAAGAGATTCATCTTTATCCCTGGTGTTCCAGCGGGAAATGAGTCCGACACCCCGTTTATCCAGTTCCTTTACGAGTACTTCAGCCTCAGAATCTGTCAGGTTGCCGGGATCTATAGCAGGCCACAGGTACAGAGGAAGCCGTCCGTCGCGATCCCATTTTAGCGGAGTGGAATTATCGAGTATAACCTGAATATTATCGGGCCATTTTTTACTTTCCAGTTCAGGGCCGGATCCTGTGCAATTTATTGCTAGGATAATCAGGCAGATTATTATCGGTTTTGTCTTCATTGTATATATTATCAGGAAAAATCAGGGTCTGTTTTGAAAATCGACAAGATTTGGACTATATATCAAATATAAGATTTAATTCATTAATATTGTATAAGAACAGCTTGCGGAACTGACGATAATAATCAGCCTAAATTATTCATTCTGAACAGAATGATTTATGTAATAATATATATATTTGATAATATTAATTAAACAGATCAATATGAGAACAATTCTATTTCTTCTGGTTACATTTATTGTTGCGACTGCTACCGTTAACTGCCAGTCTGGACTGAATGTTGGTGACAAGGCACCATCATTTAAAGCCCTTGCCGATGATGGTTCAACATGGAATATCAATAAATTCCTTGGGAGGGATTACATTGTTATATACTTCTATCCTGCGGCAATGACAGGAGGTTGTACCAAACAGGCCTGCTCCTACCGCGATCATCAGAATGATCTTCAATCGGCTGATGCCGTGGTTGTAGGAATAAGCGGTGATAAGATTGAAAATCTCCGTTTATTCAAGGAATCTGAGAAGCTTAATTTTACGCTTCTGTCGGATGAAGACGGTAATATAGCAAAAGCATTTGGCGTGCCTTTAAGTGAAGGAGGTACGATAAAACGAACAATTTTCGGTGCTGAACACGATCTGCTCAGAGGCGTAACTGCAAAAAGATGGACTTTCATTATTGGCAAAGACAAAAAAGTCATTTATAAAAATGAAGCTGTTGATGCTGAAAAGGATACTGATGAGGTTATGAATTTTTTAAAGCTCCAGGCACAGAAATAACACAACTGTCATAATATTAATTTAATGTGATATAATACCGGTTTCAAAATTCAATGTGATGCGATATTTTGCTTTATCCCTTCCGGTCATTCTGACAATTATTGCTTTTTCGGGATGCTCGGGTGGAAGCCAGCAGGATCCTGTGGTGCTTTCGGCTCCGGCAGGGGAAATGTACACCTTAATCAATAAAGAGGGGATAACAGTTATTCCCAACGGCAGGCTGCTCACTCCTGCCGGAAGGAATTATGTAGTTGCCCCGCATCCTTTTGGTCTGGCACTGAGCCATGACGGTGAGATTGCTGTTACTGCCAACTCGGGGACGAGCCCTCTTTCAATAACAGTAATAAAAAATCTCTCATCTTATCCGTCGATTATGCAGGTCCCACCCGGTTATTCAACAGATGCAGGTGTGCTTGAATCGGTATTCATGGGATTGGCCATTTCTCCCGATAATTCGAAAGTATATGTTGCAGGCGGACAGTCGAACAGGATCTTTGTTTTTGACCTGGCCTCCGGAAATAAGACTGACTCCATAGACTGTGTCAGGTCAGCTGATGGAATTGACTATCCTGATGGATATATAGGAGATATGGTGATCAGCAGGGACGGAAGCCTGCTATTTGCTGTCGACCAGATGAATTTCAGACTTTTAATAGCTGATACAAGAAGCCTGAAGGTTACCCGGTCAGTTCCTGTGGGCCGTTACCCGTTTGGCCTTGCCCTGACAAATGATGAGAAGAAGATATATGTTGCTAATGTCGGAATGTTCCAATACAGAAAAATAGGTGACATAGAAGCCAGGTCTGACTATGGAAAAGCATTAAGCTTCCCTCCCTTCGGCTACAATACAGATGAGATGAGAAATGGAATAATAACTGATTCGCTCATTATTCCGGGCCTGGGCGATCCCAACAGCGACATGGCTTTTTCGGTATGGAGTATCAGTCTTGAAGATATTTCAAATCCAAAAGTGGTAGCCAGAATTAAAACCGGGAATCTTGTCGGCCAGATGGTTGAAGGTATCCCCGCTGTCGGCGGATCAAGTCCCAACTCAATGGCAATAACCTCCGATTTTGTATTCGTAAGCAACGGGAATAATGACAATATTACGGTTATTGATGTCAGAAATGATTCGGTAATAAAGGATATCTTTCTTAAACCCGATGATGCAGTCAGGCATTTCAGAGGTGTTATACCCTTCGGACTTGCGGTATCTCCCGACGGGAAAAGGCTATATGTGGCTGAAGCAGGAATCAATTCAATAGGGGTTATAGATCTGCCTTCATTCAAAGTTATGGGACATATTCCTGTCGGATGGTTTCCGTCGAAGGTACGGGTCACTCCTGACGGGAAAAAGCTTGTTGTAACAAATGCAAAAGGATACGGATCAGGTCCCAACGGGGGTATGAATTTCAGGGAAGGCCCGGAAGGAACCTATATTGGCAGTCTGATGAAGGGAACTGTATCGATCATCGACATTCCGCCCTACAATGAACTTGAAAAAATGACCAGGCAGGTGATCGCCAATAATTTCAGAAAAGATAAAGCCTCAAAACTTTTAAGGGTCAGGAAGGACAATCCGGTTCCGCTGTATGGCGGCCAGAAGGGATCGCCTATAAAGCACATAGTTTTTATATCCAAAGAGAACCGGACTTATGATGAGGTGTTCGGTCAGGTTGAAAAAAGTGAGGGGGATGCTTCAATTGCAAGGTACGGGTACAATGTTTCTTTTTCCAACAGGGATAAATCACTGAGAGTTGAGAATGCCACCATAATGGCAAATCATCTGAAACTTGCGTCGGAATTTGCGATCGGCGACAATTTCTATGTTGATTCCGATGTCTCGGCCGATGGTCACCGCTGGCTGGTCAACACATACCCGAATGAATGGGTGGAGACAAGCACTGCAGCCAGCTATGGAGGCAACAGAACTTACAATCCTGCCTCCATAGCACCCGGAAGCCTCGGGATGAATGGTTCTGCAGGGGCAATTTACCCCGAAGATTACAATGAGTCAGGCTCAATGTGGGACCATCTTGAAAGGAACAATATCAACTTTTATAATTTCGGCTTCAGTATTATGTTCGAGCCGGCTTTCTACCATGAATCGTATAAATATACTGGCATCAGACAATTCGCAAATTTCCCGGTCCCGACACCTATCTTCTCAAGGACCTCGAGGCAATTCCCGACTTATAACATGATGATCCCCGATCAGTTCAGGGTAAGCCAGTTCATCAGGGAATTCAGCGAAAAATGGATGAACGGCAGGGATACAATGCCGCAAATGCTCACAGTGATTATCCCGAACGACCATGGGGCAGGAGAGAGGCCCGAGGCAGGCTATCCGTTCAGGGAGAGTTATATGGTTGACAATGACCTGGCAGTTGGGAGAATAGTCGAGTTTCTTTCACATACACCCTACTGGAAGAACATGGTAATAATCATTACGGAGGATGATGCCCAGAACGGAGTGGATCATATTGACGCACACAGGAGCATCCTGATGGTTATATCCCCTTATGCCAGAAAGGACTATGTAAGCAAGGTGCATTACAGCTTCGGAAGCATCTTTAAGACTTTCTGGAACATTCTCGGACTGCCTTATCTGAATCAGTATGATGCGGGTGCCACCGATCTTTCGGATATGTTCACATCAGTACCGGATTTTACACCATATAAGGCATTACCCCCTGACTTACGGATCTTTGATCCACAAAAGGCTCTATCGCCTCTTGATGAGGATTTTGACTGGGAATCACTTGCAGATTCGCCCATTCTGGATGATCCCCGGGAGATGGTGACAGACCAGAAGGAAAAACCTGAATTCAGGCTTGAGGATCAGAAAAGGGATGTTAAGGTAAAGAAATAAATTTCATTTTAATCACATTTCCAGAAAACTGAATATGTAATTATATTTTCAGGTAGTTCAGAAAGTTATGCCAAACAGGAGGGTTGACTGCAGTGAATGTTGCAAATAAAATTTATTTGTCCTATAATTGGTATCTGTTGGATCGGTATTTAAGAATAAACCCTGACCATATTCCATCATAATCATCAGCTCCATATTTAGATCTCTGAAAATTCTTATTCTTGTACCTAATCCTCCTATAGCACTTATTTCCCCATTCCTGTATATCATATTTTTGTCCACAGTGGTCTGAATTTCATGTACGGAATTTTCAACCTCAGCATTGTGCAGGTATGAGCTCCTAAGAAACAACTGATATCCTGCGCCAGCATTTAAAAAAGGCACAATTCTCCTTCCGGTCAGTGAATATTGAAATAATACTGGTAACTTTATTCCATTGAAATAGAATCGGGAATCATCTCTTGTTATACCGCCGTATTTATTTTCTTTTTCACTGTATGAATAAAATCTTTGGTTGATATACAGGAGATTAATTTTTACTGATATTTTGTCGGTACTTCTCAAGAGTAATCTCTCGTATGAGAACCCTGCAGCCAGACAGGTTTCTATTGGGGGGACCGGATAATAATTGTCTGAAGTAATGCCATACATATCGGGGTTAAATTTCATGTTAAGTTTGTACAAGTTGGCGCCAGCTATTACCCCAATCCTGCTTTTGGCAGCGCCGGATATCCATATATTCTGGGATAGCTGTTTTTCAGATATCGAACGGTTGTAGACATGGTATTTCTTACCTGATTCCTTGTTGTACGAAGTAATGACCCGTATAATATCATTTTTCAGATCAAAAGATGAAGCATTTAAAACAGCTCTCCCCTCAGTTATAAAATTTAGAAATTCATGCAGGTCACTGAATTTTTTAGCTTCGTTTCCTGTATTATATATTATCGGACCGTTCTTAAGTTCAACAATTCCTAAACGGTCTTTTTCTATAAAATATGCATTACCAATCTGATACAAGACTATCTTACCTGCTACAATTACTTCAATGAATTTAGTCTTACCATAAATTTCACGCGATTCGTATCTGTTTCCGTTCCGGTATCCGAAAGCTGTTATCTCATCTGGCGAATAAACCACCGGGGTGGCAATATCGAACCTCTTGAATGTACATAATGAAGGGATTCGCTGATTACCGGTAGTTTCAACAAGACCTGTGTATGATTCACCGTTTTTTTTAACAATATATCCCTCTCTGAAGATTTTTTGTGCACAAACTGGTTGTGCCAGGGAAACAGTCAGACTAAAAATTACAATTGGGTACAATATTTTCATAGCAGATTATCAGGCAATAGACACTAAAATATAAAAAAATTAGATAGATTGTTATTTAAAGTTTCTTTTTTTTAAATTTGTTCAGATACAATCTTGTTTTGCAGGTAAAGAATAATTCCTTATGTCACTTTTCAGAGGGAAAAAAACAGTAAAGTCATTTATCGGGATTTTCTTTATTGTTCTGATCATTTTTATTTCAGAAGGTTGCGAGAAAAAGGATCAACCAAGAACCTACCCGAGAGTAGAAACAAAATCAGTTACAGAGATCTCATTGAAAGGTGCCACTTTTAACGGGGAGATTTACTCTCTTGGCTCAGAGCAGGTCATTAACCATGGATTTGTCTGGAGCGAATCTAATAATCCCAGTTTAGTAGGAGACAGGATCTTTCTAGGCCCTGTTGAAAATGTTGGAACCTTTAAAGCTGAGATCGTTACTACACTTGTTAACGGGGTTCAATATACAGTAAAATCTTTTGCTCAGACAGTTGATCATGTTGTATACGGAATCCCTGTTACTTTTAAAAGCCTTGGCAGTGGAACTCCTGAGATAAATGGATTTGAACCTGTTTCAGCTGAATGGCTGGATACGGTTTTAATAAAAGGCAAAAATTTTTCATGGGTTAGAAATGCGAACCTTGTGAAGCTTGGTCAGACCCAATGTCTTACCATAGAATCAACTGATACTACTTTACTTTTTGTGGTCAGCAGGGATTTGCCTGAAATCAGATCTGTTTTATCTGTAGAACTGAGTGGGAAAAAAGCCGTCTATTCTGCAGATACATTCAACCTTATAGCTCCGGTAATAAAACGTTTTTTTCCTGAGGAAGCAGGATGGGGTGATACTATTACTATTATGGGAGATAAATTTGAATCATCACATTTTCATTATGATATTGCTGCTAGGTTCAATAATACTGAGGCAAAAATAACAGGAAGAGGGAAAAACTATTTATCAGTTATTGTTCCGGATGAACTGAATTCGAGACAAAGCAGGTTACAGCTCAGCTTTAACAAACTGAACCTGACGATTTCTGAAAATTTTCTCCTAAAAGCCCCGGTAATTAAGAATACTAAACCTTTGATGGGAACCTGGGGAACATTAATTACTCTTACTGGAAAGTTTCATCCATGGAAAGAGAGAAATAAAATTACTGTTGGAGGATCTGTGGTAAGGATGGTTTCTAACTGTCGTGACTCAATTATAATTGAAGCACCGGGAAACCTTACTGAACATGTTAATCAGATAGTTAATGTTTCAGAGCCTTTTACAGTAGTCTCACCGGACAATTTTATCCTTTTGCCGCCTTTAATTGAATCGGTAACACCATTATCGGGTGTTTCAGGTTCAGAGGTGATTATTCGTGGCAACTACTTTTGTCATGGTGGTGTTAACACGGTTACTGTTAAATTCGGAGCTGTTGAAGCTTCTATTTACCCATGTACTGAAACCTATATACAATGCACATTGCCAATGACGGTAAATAATGGCCCGATAAGCATTACCGTTACGTCTGGTTCCCAAAGTACTGTTTACAATGACGTATTTAATGTTGTAAATCCCAGAATTACAAATGTGTATCCGCTTACAGCTACCTTTAATGACGAAATAACAATTGAAGGAGAAAATCTGGTAAACAATCGGAATCCAATTGGCGTAACATTCACAGCTATAAGTGAATATCAATCCCATAAGGATGCTGAAATTCTCTCGGCCTCTACCAATAGGTTAGTAATCAAAGCCCCGTTAAATCTTGACAGCATTCCACAACGGCTGGAAGTTTTTTCAATTTATTATATTTTGGACTCTTATTCTCAACATGATTTTATTCTAAGACCGCCTGAAGTCATTTCTGTGTCACCGGCAATCCTTGCGTCAGGACAGAATTTGACAATTTCTGGCAGATATTTTCATCCCATGGTAACAGGTAATGAGGTTTTCTGGGGAAATTATCAGTTACCTGTTGTCAGTTCAAACCCCGGACAGATTGTTGTGTCGGTGCCAGAATCATTGCCTCAGGGAATGAACAGGGTTTCAGTTATAACTGGAGGATATAAACGATATGCATCCGGTTCTTATCAATACAGATAATAATTCTATTAATAATTTGAAACACTGTTTTATGCTTTACAATACTCGATATTTTCTTTTAATGCTTTTTCTGAGCTTATTCAGCCTCCAATCATCAGGTCAGTTCAGACTGCCTTTCGGTGACATCTCCATGGAAGATCTTTCAAATAAAACATATAAAGCAGATCCCGGAGCTGATGCTATTGTAATCTCTGAAACAGGGATTGCTGTTCTTGCTTACCAGAGAGGGTTCTACCTGGCATTTGAGAAGGATATAAAGATCAGGATCGTAAACAGCAACGGATTCGGTTATGCAGATATTGAAATTCCATATTTTGAAGATGATTATATGGTTTCCTACAGAGGCTCAACTTTCAATCTACGTAACGGTGAGAAAATTGAGACAAAAATTCCAAAAAAAAGCTTTATCATCGAAAAGACAAGTCCGACTCGTAATACCCTAAAATTTAATTTCCCTGATGTTCATGAAGGCTCTGTAATAGAATATTCTTATAAAATTTACCTCAGGAACGCAGCTTTAATCAGACTTATACCATGGGAGTTTCAGCATGAAATTCCTGTTTTAAAAAGTTCTTTTACTGTTGCCTATCCAGATGCTTTTGTTTATAAAAGTCTAATTCTCGGGTCAGCAAAAGACATACAGACACGCAATGCCAGAGATGAAGTTTCCTTTTTTGGACAGGGTACCACTGAGAGTATCTTTACCTGGTCAGCGACTAATGTACCTGCTTTCAGACCGGAGCCCTTTATCCTGAATAATAATGAACACCTCACAAAACTGTCATTTGAGCTTGCAAGTGTAGAATTTCCAAATATCTCTTATAATGATCTCTCTCCGACCTATGAGAGGCTTAATGACCGACTTTTTGATATGGAGGACTTTGGCATACCTCTCAATACAAATTTCAGGGCTCTGGTAACCGGTGTTACAAGTACATCTGATGATGAGTTGACGAAATTAAAGAAAATACACAGATATATTTCAACTAAAATATTCTGGGACGGGAATAAAGATTTTACAGCATCTGCAGATTTAAGAAGTGTTTTGAGAAAGGGAAAAGGGAATTCGGCTGATATTAATATGATACTGATTACTATGTTGAGATCAGCCGGGATTAATGCTGATCCTGTTATATTAAGCACAAGATCAAATGGAAGCCTGAAGGAATTTTCAGCAATCCTGCAGCAATTCAATTACCTTGTGGCAGGTGTTACTGCTGGCGGCAAGTTTTATCTGGTGGATGCAACAGATCCGTTACGTCCATTTGATCAGCTTCCCTTTGATTGTCTTAATAATAAAGGGAGGCTTATTCACAGGACGGACTCAAGGTTTGTTGATTTGAAGAATAATGAAAAATACAGTGACTATTTTACTCTCGAACTAAAATTTGACAATAATGGTAACCTTTATGGGGATTTCAAATATACCGCATCAGGTTATTCGGCACTTGACATTAGAAACCAGATACGGCTGGAAAGTGAAGAAGGATATACCGACTCGTACAGATCACGTTTCCCGGATATGGAAATGAAGGAAATCAAGATATCCGGGCTTGAGGACAATGGAGCCGATGTGATTGTGAGTACCAGAATCAGACTTAATAAAAGCCCTGTAATTACCGACAATTCAATCGTTATTAAACCTTTTCTTTCATTCTCAGATAAGAAAAATCCTTTTTATTCTGATAAGCGTCAGTTCCCTATTGATCTCGGGTGCCCCCGGCTTGAAACATACTCACTTAAGCTGTTAATTCCCGATGGTTATTCAGTTGTTGAAAAACCTTCAGATATTTCTTTTACACTGGGAAATGAAGATGGGAATTATGAGTTTTCATGCAAAACTGAGGGGAATGAGATAAAGATATTAAGCAAAACCAATGTCAGGAATACTTACTTCCAGTCTTCAGAATATAACTCAGTGCGCAGTTTCTATCAAAAGATACTTCAAAACAAGGCAGAATTAATAATTTTAAAGAAGAACCCATTCAACAAGTAAAATGATGAAGAAAATCATATTATCAGTTTGTATATCAACGGTTACTTTAAGCTTATTTTCACAATCTTATCAATTCGACTCTATCCCGGGCATACTTAAGAAAAGAGCAGATGCAGTTGTCCGTTCCAGTCAGTGTCTTTATACAGTAATTGATGCAAACCGCGCAAAAATAAGAGAGAAAACAGCTATTACACTTATGAATGAGAATTCTTCGGGGTATCGCTATGTACAAATTCTTTATGATGATGATTCAAAGGTGAATTACCTGCGTGGTACAGTTTATGATGAAAAAGGTTCGATAATTAAGGTTCTCGGTTCAGATTATATTCTGGATCTGAGCGCTGTTCCTGGAGGTACATTTTATTCGGATGACAGGATGAAATATCTTCATTTCCCTGTTTATAATTACCCCTTTACAATAGAATATGAATATGAAATTGAGTATTCAGGTATTTATTCTTATGAAGATTGGACTTTTCAGGACAGACCAGGTCAATCAGTTGAAAAATCCGGAATACAATATGTCATACCAACAGATATTGAATGCAAATTCTATGAGCAGAATCTTAAGCAAAAAGTTGATTCAGTGATCACACCCGAAAATAGGATTTATACATGGCAGGAAGAGAACATTCCTGCTGTTTTGGATTTTGCTTTTTTACCAAGCCAGCATTACCCATGGCCATCAGTAAGAGCTGCTCCCGAGAAATTTTTCTATGGAGGTTTAAATGGATCATTGTCTTCCTGGAAATCATTTGGGGAGTGGAATTATAAATTGATAAGCGGACTGGATAACCTTCCCCAATCTGAGCTGGTTAATATTGCAGAGATAACCTCAATGACTCCTGATATAAGGGAAAGAGCGAAACGAATCTATGAATATATGCAATCAAAAACCAGGTACGTTTCCATCCAGATAGGCATCGGCGGACTCCGTCCGGCAGAAGCATCAGCAGTTGTAAAAAACGGATTTGGTGATTGCAAAGCTCTTGTAAACTATACAAAAGCTCTGCTTAAAGCTGGGGGTATTACTTCTTATTACACACTTGTAAAATCAGGACCTGATGGGGAGATCAAAAAGGAATTTGTAGATGATCAGTTCGACCATATAATTCTATGTGTACCGCTGCTAAAGGATACAGTATGGCTTGAATGCACAAATCAGACAATACCGTTTAATTATCTTGGTAACTTCACTGATAACCGGTATGTCCTCTTAATAACTCCGGAAGGCGGAAAGCTGGTTAAAACGCCCGGATTTTCAAAAAGTGATAATGTTATTACAAGGAAAGGATCGATCTACCTCAATAATTTCGGGCAATCTTCGGCAAGATTATCAGAATCATTTTCAGGAATAAATTATGATATCGCCAATTCATTGTTCGGATTCTTTTCTGAAGATGAGCTGAAACGGTACATAATTTCAGAAATGAGGTTTTCAGACCTGGTTCCGTCTGTTGCAAAATACACTGAAGTAAGGTTAGAAAAGCCTTTGGCGTTCTTTACTTATGATATGACAATCAATGATTTTGCCACTGTCTCAAACAAGCTTCTGTCGTTCAGTCCATCAATTGACAAGGAAAATTATTTGCCATATCTTCCTGCTCCTATTAATATCACTGAATTTAATACATCCAATGATTCAATAACCTACCATCTGCCGGTTGATTACAAAGTTGAATTTAAACCGGCAGATGTGATTTTAGAAAGTGAATTTGGTAAATTCAGATATCAGATTGATGTTAAAGCAGACAGGATTCTTTTTAAAAGATATCTGGCATTGAATAAAGGAAAAATCTCACTCGAAAAACTTGAGGATTTCAGGCTTTTCATCAATTCTGTTGCAACGGCAGACAGAGGCATTATTGTTCTTAAAAGGTAAGACCTTAAATTGGAATCAATGAAACAGACATGTTGATACCATTTATTATTAAACATGATTTTCTAAGGATTAACTATGTAAGTAAAGTAAATTACAGTTCCGGACGCATATTCAAAACTTTCTGGAACATGCCCGGAATGCCTTACCTGAACCAGTATAAGGCAGGTGCCACAGATCTGTCCAACATTTTTCACATCTGCACCGGATTTTAGATCTCGTCAACCTCATCTTCCAGATTATAGATTCGTTGTCTTTTTCAGATAATCCCTGCTCATTTTCAGGCTCTCCCTCAATGGCCTTGTCCTTACAAATCCGTTTTCATGGGCAAGCTCAACTACAACATTTCCCCTGAAGCCGATCTTGTTCAGAATTTCAGATATCTCCCTGAAATCAACGTCTCCTTCGCCAAGCGATTCAGGCCATTTGCCGTTGCTGAGTTGGTCACGCAAATGCAAAAAGACAATCTGATCTTTAAACTCTTTTAGAAAATCCAATGGATTAATTCCAGCTCTGAGCAGCCAGTTGAGGTCAGGGCCAAGTTTAATATCCGGGATCCTTTTAAGAGTCCCCTTGAGATCATACATATTATTCTCAACCTCGTAGGTGTGATTGTGAAGATTAAGTATAATATCCCTTTTTTCACCCATGGAGATCAGCTTTTTAAGAAGTAAAGCCTGATTGTCAAATTCTTCCTCAGTCTTTTTCCTTCCTGCAGGTCTTCCGACTGAAACACCGAAGGTTCTTCCCCCGGCTGCAGCGAGGTTTGCAAGGATTAGATCAACTTCCTCAAAGATCTGATTGTGTTTGTTTTTGTCCCACATGTCTGCACCATAAGAACTCCCAAGCAGCTTTATATTATACTTCTCAATCAGTTCTTTTATCTGGCTTGTATAGACCTGGCTTCGCAGCGGATGTTCCATTGTTTCAACACCATCAAAACCTGCATAAGCCATGTCAGAAAATATCTGTTCAAGGATTGGTGAAACATCATAGCCGGGCTGAGAGGCTGCGTAAACCCAAACATGTGATCCAACAGATATCCTCTTTTGATAATTGTACTTTGCCGGATAGGAGAAATACCTGTCAAAGAATGCTAGTCCTGCGGCTGAAATAGCAGTATTACGGATGAATTTCCTTCTGTCCATAGGGTAACTTTTATAGTGTTCAGAATTTTATGAAAAAACGTCCTCGATCATAGCAATGAAGGAGTGATTTTTAATAAAATTTATTTCAAAGGGTAACAGGCATTCCAGGAATAACAGAATAACATTGAAATATTAGGAAACGCTTTCCCAGTCTACAGTTTCATCAAGCTTCCTTCCAAGTTTTTCGTAGAGGCGCCTTCTGCTCTTCTTGTCATCTATTGCGATTTTAGCTGCAAAGTAGAGCACATCCTCGGCGACCTCGATAGGTACAACTATCACCCCATCCCAGTCGCAGCCGACAATATCTCCCGGGCGAACCATTACTCCGCCGCAGGCAACAGGAACATCGACATCCATCAGTTCCACGCGGCCGGGGATGATAGGTCTGCCTATACCCCTGCAGGCCACGGGATTTTTCTGAAGGATTATCTCGTCAGTGTCGCGGGCGTTTCCGTCTGTAACGATACCCACAACTCCGTCAGCCTCGGCAGCCAGTGAGTTATTTGATCCCCAATAGCCGCATTCAGGCGCTCCGTTTGTAGATGTTACTATAACGCACCCCGGCTTTGTCTTCAGGGAGGCATGCGACCCGCCTGATTTAAACCAGATATCATGCTGTAATAAAGCATCTTTCCTGTCAATGACAGGCATTCTCCTGTTGGTCGGAAGAACCCGCATCGTAACAGCAGGTCCCCAGAAACGCATACCCATCCATAACGGTCGTATGGCAGGATCCATAAGCGTCAGATCTGCCCGCCCGACTGCATCGAGGCCATCTGTGACATCTGTCACTCTCAGGTATTTATTGAACCTCGCAGCCAGGGCATAAGGATCCTTCCCCTGTACTGCAGCCGGTTTTGCCTGTTCGGAATTTTGAAGAACCGTAGCTGCTCCGGAAAACTGCTGGGATAATCCCATCCCGATTGCAGTGCCGGCTGAGAGTTTAAGGAAATCACGACGTGAAGAGGTGGACTGTGATTCGCTCCTGCTCTGGGATTCCTCAGGACAAGAGGTTGATTTTACATGCAAGCTTTTTCTTTTCATCTTTTTTATTCTTAATGGGATTTTTAATGGGATATTTAGGTTAAAGAATTAAATTGCAATTGAATATAAAAACTAATGATAAGTGTTACTGATGAATAAATTTAAGTATTTTATTGTAATCCTGATGGCAGGCTGCTCATTGATTTGCTATGGACAGCAAAACAATTTTTCATGGCCGGGGGGCGCAAAAGCTGCCGTAAACGGACCTGAGCTGGAAAATTGACTTTGTTGATTTTAACAAAAGAATCTAATAATCCTTAAGAGCTGAAGTGATGAAAGTAATGAACCGTAGAAATTTCATAAAGGGTGCCGCATCAGCCTCGTCAATTGCATTATTTCCCCCATCATTCCATTTCATGGAAGACATGAATGATGATCAGCTTGAAAAAAGGCTACGGATGATGAAGGATCCGGTTTATGATATGCTGAAGGGAAAGCCTGACCTTGATCAAATATTGAATTTATTCCAAAGGCCTGAGGGAAAACCTGCATTTGATTACAGAGTGATCCAGGCGAATATTAAAAAGCTTAAAACGGTACCTGAAGTTGATACAGGTCATCCGTTTCTTGATTTATCGGTCAGGTCAGCTCTTGCACATATTGACGCAACGTTCCAGGGTGATCATCCCAAATATGGTGTAGGAACGTACAGTCAGGTCGAGCATGACACCTTTCCTCCTGTGATCATTGCAACAACAGATGCACTGTCAGCATGGGGTATCAATGATCGTGCCGCACGACTTTTTATTTACTGGCTCACCAATTTCGTAAAGGATGATGGTACTTTCGATTATTACGGGCCGTCAATAAGTGAATACGGCCAGATGCTGCATACTGCAGCTATCCTGGAGAAGAGGGCAGGAGGAACTGGCTGGTATAAAGAGGGATTTGCAAAACTTGATCTGATTGCAGAATATCTTTTACGACTTATTTCTTCGGCATCAAAGGAGGGAGGATTGATATCAGGTGTCCCTGAAGCCGATACCCGTGACCAGGTTGACATTTATTTTCACAATAACGCATGGGTTGTAAAAGGTCTGGAACAATGGATCAATCTGTGTGAGAAAACAAGGTCAAAACCTTCAACATCCGTTGAAGTCATAAGGAAGTCGGCAGGGAACCTTAAGGAAGTTACTCTTTCAGCCATAGCGAAAACCTGGCCTTCCGATCCATGCGATTGGTGGCTTCCCGCCCAGCTGGGAGAAATCATCCGGCCACGCTATCTGACAGAAACCCGTGAAGGAAGCTATACCAATTACAGGTACTGGCCGGAGCTTTTATCAAGCGGCATTTTACCACCGGAAATGGCAAACAGGCTGGTTAATGCACGGCTCAACGGAGGGGGGCAATTCTGCGGTACGACCCGCTTTATGGACTGGCTTGATGACTGGCCCTTAACGGATTACCTCTATGGGTTATGGTCCCTGGGCCGCAGGAATGATTTCCTGTTAAGCCTGTATGGCCACCTTGCATATTCGCAGTGCGAAGGTCATCTTACAGCGTATGAGCAGTTTAGCTTTCCCGATGATCCGAAAGGAAGCCTAAAGGCCGACTACTGTCTGCCATGCCAGCTTGTTGCAGCAAGAGCAGGGAGATTGATGAACAAATTATAACTTTTCCCGAAACCGGAAATCTCTATTTACAGTTTTTTCTATAAAAAAATCCTCTTGCAAGGTTAAAATTCTGATTTTAATATTTAAATTAGTCTGTCTAATTTAGATTCAACTAATCATATAATCAAATAATGCATCC
>CAZTDW010000036.1:0-25215 GCA_964611835.1 uncultured Rikenellaceae bacterium
CTATCCCTCCCTCATTGCTGACTATTGCTTTTACACGGTCATCAAAAGCCCCGAGGTAAAATGCTTCCTTTGCTCCCAGAGAATGTCCCAATGCGCCTATTCTGTCCTTATCAACCTCTTCGAGATTTTCCAGTACATCCACTGCCCTCATCGCATCAAACAGCATTTTTGCCATTCCTTTCGACTTTGGGTGTCTTGCATGGAACAGGTCGACCTGCTGTTCGTAGGTTTTTGTGCCCTTCTCATGCCACAGGAAGCACATCGGACATATCACGATGAAACCTTTTTTAGCCAGGTTATATCCCAGTGATCCTAATCCTACCTGTTCAACACCTGCAATATTTTTCATCTGATTGTCGCCGGTTGAATGCAAAGCCACGGCGGCAGGAAGTTTACCATCCTTCTTCAGGGGCTTAAGAAGATAGGCTTTAACCCTGATGCCGGGCTCGCCTTCATATTCAATGTATTGCCTGATAAGTCCTTCCGGCGTCTCCTCATCCAGGACTTTTATTGCCGGGGCTGCAGGATTGGTGTCAATCATACCAAGATATTCTGCCCAGACCTTTTTTATTGATTTCCTTTTTTTCTCCCAGCCTCTTATTTTATTTATCGGCCTGCCGGATGAATCGATCAGCAAAGGAGGCAGATCCTGACTTGATGCAGGCGCGGTTCCTCTCCCCAGAGGAGCCAGAAGAAGAGAGGCTACCGCAGCTCCGGTATTTCTGATAAAGACTGCTCTTTTCATTTCATAAAGCTGGTATAATTGTAAAAATAATAATATAATTTTGCTTCTATTAAGATTATGAAAGCAAATTCGGTTTCTTTACATTAAAAATTTATATTTAACCCCTTTTGTTTGGTAATTCATGCAGAGACATCATAAAAATACTTCATTCAAAAAATGGAAACAGTAAAATCCAAAATATCAATTTTATCTGACTTCTTCCCGGTTAATCTTTGGGATTACCGGAATATTCTGTTACGGATACCGGCATTAATTTTTGTTTTTGTCATTTTTTCATTGAATACGGGTTATTCACAGGCCAAAACCATCCCGGGAAAGGTGACGGTACTATACCCTACACTGATCAACCTGGCTGTAGAGTGGGAAATTCAGGGGGATGCGAACCTGAATGGAGTGGTTAATGTCAGTTACAGGGAAAAAGGAAGCCGTGACTGGGTTAAAGGCATGCCGTTATTTAGGGTTCCCGAGGGCAGGAATCTTCAGTTCAGCTGGAAAAACAAACATTCCGGTTCAATATTTGACCTGAGGCCCGATACCGAATATGAAATAAAACTCACACTGAAAGATCCTGACGGTGGAGAAACGGAAAGAATTGCCGTATCACGTACCAGGAAGGTTCCGGTAATCGATGGCAATTGTGAAATAATTAACATTAAGCCGGGCAGATATGATACACTTGCAGCCAAGAGTGGAACATCTGAACGGCCGGTGGTCTATACCTGCGGAAGCGGGGAAGCCTTTTTCAGACACATTGACCTTAAAAGCAGGAAGTGGGTATATCTGAAAGACCTTAAAGTTGAAAACCTTGCACCTGAGGGTATCGGGATCCAGATGAACGGCGCCTCAGACTGCATGGTGACAGGTTGCAGGATTGATGCAGTTTATGGTATCGTCGCCTACAAACCCGGAGCTATGAATTGTTATATCAGCGATAATATCATTACAGGCGTGTGTGAATGGACCAATGAGGCCATGGGTGCCCACGGCGCCAATATAGGAGAGGGCATTGAAATGACTGGTCCGGGAAATGTAATTTGCTTTAACCGTGTGTCGGGATTCCGCGATTGCATTTCAACAATGGAGGATCAGCATGTTGTTGATCAGACCTGTATTGATATTTACAACAATGATATTTACAGGGGTGTTGATGATGCCATTGAGGCTGATTTCTGCTTTTCTAATTGCAGGATATTCCGCAACAGGATAACCAATTGCTTTGTCGGATTAAGCTCACAACCCGGACTTGGGGGGCCGAATTATTTCTTCAGGAACAGTATGTACAATATAATACATGGAGGCTTTAAGCTCAAGAGATTCAGCCGGGGGGATGTGGTGATGCATAATACCGTAATAAAGGTGGGAGCGGGATTAAACGGGAACGACACAATGGATTATGTCTGGTTCAGGAATAATCTTGCCATCGGAGGGCCAACGGGCGGTGTCAACTGGGGAGATTACGGGGCAGGCCGTCCATGGGCTGCAGAGATAGTAAGAACTGGCAAACATTGCAGCTTTGACTATGATGCAGTCGGGGTTTTTGGAGTGCCGTATTTCGCAATGATAGGTTCAAGGCCTTTTTCAGATGTCGAGCCCCATGGAATCGAAAGGCTGGAACTTGATGAAATCTTTGATAATGTTCAATTTCCGAATCCGCCGGTTCCCGAAAGGTCGGCTCAGATCCTTATGCCTGTTAAAGGTGCTGTTGTATTAGACAAAGCATTTCGAATAAATAATATCAATGATGACTTCAAAGGTACAGGACCGGACATAGGAGCATACGAGCTTGACGCTGAAATACCTCATTATGGTCCGCGTACAACCCTAACTACAGGAAGTTACAGGCCTCCGGTCTTCTTCAGGGAGGACTGGAAAGAGATCCCCGCAGCAACACCCGTCACTCAGGGGCATGTATTAAACAAAGATCTTGTCTTATCCCTCTATGGACCGGGATGTGACAGCATTAAAAAGAGCCACCATGAAAAGCCGGATGATGATCCGTACTATATCTGGTCGGGATTATGTACAGGGAACTGGGCTGTAACACTTAAAAATCCCGCATTATTTGCAGACCTCACAGGATATTCGAAAATAATCTGGAGATCGAAGCAAAGCGGATTAAGGGAACTAAGAATTATATTGAAGCTTGCTGACGGCACATGGCTTGTGAGCCAAGAAGGAGATGGAATGTCGAAGGACTGGAGGGTAAAGGAATTCAATCTTTCTGATCTGAGCTGGTTCAGGCTTGATATTGATAATATTATTGAAGGAGAACAGGTTATCGGTCCAGATCTTTCGAAGGTAGATGAAATAGGCTTTACCGACCTGATGAGGGGAGGCCAGAGCATTTCATGTTCAAGGCTGGACTGGATTGAGGTACATGGAAAAGAAATAACCAGATAATTAAAACCCCTTAAAATGAAACGAAGAACTTTTGTAGGTATAGCCTCGGCAAGCGCAGCCGGAATGGCTTTGACTGCATCCTGCAGGAATCAGGGCCGGGAATCAGGTATTGCTTCAGATACTGAAAATGCAATAAGTGTGATTCCCGATTACAGGGCGTCAGTGAAAAGCTCTTTCCAGGCCGGAAAAACAAAACCGGCCGGGGATAAGGTTATTCTTGCGCTTATCGGTGCCGGATCATGGGGTACGAATCTGATTCTCGAAGCAGCCAACTCAGGCGAGAATATCCTGATAAAATATGTTTGTGATGTGGACGATACCCGTGGCGGACGTGCTATTTCGGAGCTTGAGAAAATACAGGGATTCAGGCCGATCGCGGTGAGAGATATGCGAAAGGTGCTTGACGACAAGGAAGTTGACGGAGTTTTTGTTGAAACCCCGGAGCACTGGCATGCTCTTGCCACAATATGGGCCTGCCAGGCCGGCAAAGATGTTTATGTGGAAAAAACAGTTTCACACTCAGTGTACGAGGGGCAGCAGATGATCAAGGCTGCCATGCAGTATGAGCGTATTGTGCAGTGCGGGATGCAAAACCGGAGTGCCGACTATGCTCTTACGGCCAGGGAATATATTAAGAGCGGTGAATTGGGAGATATTATTGCGGTTCATGTCAGAGAGCTGCTTGACGGACCTGTCCCGTTTAATGAAAAGGAAGACTCGGAGGCTCCGGATACCATTGACTGGGACATGTGGCTTGGTCCTGCACCAAAAGTGCCATATAACGTGTCAAGGAATAAATCGTGGATCTATTACTGGGATTACTCCGGAGGGCCTGTCACATCAGGAGGATCAATACACCAGCTCGATATGGCGCGACTGATCCTTGGCGATCCCGGATTTCCAAAATCCGTTTATTGTGCAGGAGGAAGGTATTTCTTTGATGATAAGCGGGATATTCCTGATTATCAGATGACGACTTTCGACTATGGCAATTTTGTGCTTACCCTTCAGACTGGTGAATGTACCCCATACTTTGAAAAGGAGGGTCTTGAAGTAAGATTTGGGACCATCTATCCGAAATGGCTTCAGAATGCAACCAGGATTGATATTTACGGGACAAAAAGAATGATGATCGTGGGAAGGATGGGCGGTGGCTGGCAGGTTTACGACAAAAAGGAGAACATAGTGGCCCAGGATAAAGGCATATTCCCGCTCAAAGCACATATTCTAAACTATATCGACTGCATAAGAACCCGCAAACAGCCCAACGGATACATTGTGGAGGGACACAACAGTTCTGTAATGATACACCTTGCAAATCTTTCATACAGGGCTGGAAACAAGCAGCTGCTGTTCTCTCCTGAATATGAGACTATAACCAATGACAGCGCAGCGCAGTCGCTTACCCGGAAAACCTACAGGTCCGGATTTGAGATAAAAAACGAGGTTTGAATCAATTAAACCGGCAACTCAGATCCTGAAGCCCGGTTGTGTTTTGGCTGCTTCAATGAAAGCAATAATATTTTCTGCCGGAACATCTCCTTCCACGGCATGGGAGGGAGCGAAAATATATCCTCCCTTTTTACCGGCACCGATCAGATCTGCAGTTTCTTTTTTAACATCAGCTACGGTTCCGTATGGAAGGATACGCTGGATTGATAAACCTCCCCAGAAAGATAATTTTTTATGATATTGCTTCAGTAAAGCCCTTACATCCATCACTTCAGGCTGAAATGGGTTGAAGCAGTCAACCCCGATCTCAGCAAGATCGTCAAAAAGCTCATCAACATCCCCGCAGGAATGTATGAAAACGTATTTGCCCCGGTCCTTAATGAATCGATATGTTCTTTTAAGATAGGGATAAATGAATTCTTTCCACATGTCATACCCCATGATCAGGCCTCTCTGCTGCCCCCAGTCGTCGCCCAGCTCTATGCCGTCGATATCATATTTCATCGCTTCATCAATCTGCCCGAGGTTATATGCAGTGATGGCTTCCATGAGTTCATGAACAAATCCGGGATTGATGCAGAAATCCATCAGCAGGTTTTCCATTCCTCTCATCGTCCATGCCCTTTCAAAGAGCGAAAATCCAAGGGCATACAGCCTGAATCTGTCTCCATACCGGGCTATCCGGTCAGGAATATCCCTGAAATATCTGGCATCGCGGGGATCGGGAAAAACATAGCCTTTGAGCGAGGGTTCTGGCAGCAGTGAGCCTTTTACATTTCCGATATCCTTGTCAATGCTTCTGTCCCATATCACCCCGAAAACATCCTTATAGAGGTTGTCGCCGAGATAATCAAAGAATCCGACATCATCTCCAAGCTCAAGGAGGTGGTTCTGAAGATAATCCTCGATATCCCTGCCATTCAGGTAATTCAATACCTTTTCCCTGGCTTCCACAGTAAATTTGAAATGCCATGGTACATAGGGGATGTCCTGAAAATCCAATGCTCTTGTTACAAGTTCTCTCTTCTGCATAAAAACCCTAATTCATGCTGTTGGCTTTGAAATACTCTATATAAGCCTTAAGTTTTTCGAGATATCCTTCAATATCGAGTAGTTGTTCGTCATAAATAAGAAAGGACATGTCGGGTTGACGGAAAGCAAAATGCCTTGCCCTGTCCTGTTGCCAGAAAAATTTCTTCGAGTCAGTTGATAAACCTTTTGGTAACCGGGTTAATTCATAGGTTTTGACCAGGTCATCAAATACCTCCTTCCTTCTTTCGAGCAGATTTTCAAGAAGTTTTGCTGCTTCAACCAGTTTGTCACGGGAAACATTGTAATCCACAAACCTGTTCACATGTGCCTCCCTGATAATATACTCAAGCTTTGAAAGATCCAGATAAGTGAGACAGGTATGTCTGACAAGTTCTGCAGTTGTTCTGAATATTTCAAAATCATACTGATGGTCGGCACCGGCTTTAATGTTATTTTTTGTTATCTGAAGGACCCTTTCCATTTTATCAACCACTTCCTCCGATTGCTCTACCATTTTCTTGTATTCGGTATTCCAGTATGGATCATATTCAAGTGCATCACCCCGCGGAAGGTCTGGAAGATGGGTCTGTCCGATCTCACCGTAGTGCCAGACATTACGCTCCATGGTCCAGGCGTAATAATAGACACCTTCGTTGAGCAGGCGGAACAGCTCTGAAATATCTGATGAAGAACTTCCATAATAGTTATTATAATATGATTCCCTGAACTCGTCGAGTGCGGGTTTGCTTCCATTCCATGACCAAGCCGCCGAATTGACAAAATGCATCATCCATGCCTGATTATGAAGGCCATCATCATCCCATGAAGTGCAGATCATCCCATCGAAAACCCCTGATTGTGCGGCATGGGAAAGGAACCGGTATGATTTCTCAAGGCTTCCGGTCCTGTTTTCCCCACTTTCAGACTTTTCGAAATAATAAGGGACCATCATAGGTACAACTCCCGGATTAGGATCATAGGCAAAGACTTCAAATCCTTTTAACCTGGCTTCTTTGACATAGGTAAGTTCCGGTGTCTCATAGTTATAGCTCTCTGCCAGAACAAGTCCTTTTACCGGTTCAATGCCTTTAGCGGGAGAATCTCCAATTTTCCAGCCCATGGGAGTCTCCCAAGCCATTACCTTTCTGCCTTTTTTCTGAAGGAATAAGGCTGATTTATTAATGAACAGCTGGTATAATCCGCTTCGGCCGATCTCTTCAGCTTTTGCTTTGCATTCATCACATGCCCCCAGTTCATAGGTTTCATCTGATCCGATATGGATATATCCGGAGCCGGGAGTAGCTTCCATCGCATCTTCCCAGAGATCAAACAGCAAATCATAACTGCCCTGTTTAAGAGGGCAGAATTCCCAGTTTGAGGCTTCAATTTCCCTCAGATGTTTATATTGTGGCCATTTCAGTATAAAGCTGACATGCCCGAGCCCCTGCACCAGGGGAACTATCTGAATATGATATTGCCTGGCATATCTTGTGAACTCCTGCATCTCTGCCATCGTGAACGCCCCGGGGGCACCTATTTCAGGGTGACTCGGGTATTCAAACTTATCTTCCCATTCCCATACCAGCATGTTTACCTTGTAATGGGCAAGCTCCTTTATAAAGCTTTTAACATATGACGATTTATCCTGATGATGTTTTGTGTCGTAATGAACTGCTCGCTTGGGTATATCGGGCCAGTCATTTATGGTCAGAGCGGGAATCTTTAATACCCCGCCGGTATTGGCAACAAGCTGAAGGAACGTTTGGGTGCCATAGAAAAGTCCGTCTTCTGTTCTTGCCCTTATGATAAGTCTGTTCCCTGCTGACGTCAGCTGATAGCCCTGTTCCCGGATGGATTTAGGTGCCTGCCGGCGGGTCAGGATTACTGTAGGTCCTACACCTTCGCTTCCAATTTTCGCCTTAATTTTCCATTTGTGGTTAAGGTCCTCTATCATTTCTTCAGCGGCAAACCTGTCGGCAGAGCTGGCATTCTTGTCAAGAACTATGATGAGATTGTCATTTAGTATAAAATCCTCTCCGCCTGGTTTTACATCCTTGGGGTATGGAATTACATTTAATCCTAAAGATGCAAGTTCGCTTTTTTGCGGAGTGGTAATTCCGGCTCCGTAGTCAACCGCCTTAACAGCCCTGAGCTGTCTTTCCCTGTCGCCTGTAGTGAGGTTTATATCCTTATATCTGTCAAGAATTGGAGGATTCGGGTCAGTAAGCGTTCCGTTCAGGTCAGGGCGACGTGATTTCATCATCATGGCCCTGGTATTGTTGGTTCCGTTTATTGTCTCCCACCATCTGCTGTCATAGGTCCTTTCCTTTGAGAAATCAATTTCAGCCATTATGACGGTGTTCTGCTTGCCAAGATCTTCAGCGACAACATTTCCGTCAAAATCAATTATCCCGTTACCTTCAGTTCCCAGTACAACAGGCGCAATATAGACCGAATTGTCTTTTGCCCTTGTAATGAACAATGAGGCGGTTGAAAGGCTTTCTCCGGGCTTGTTTTCAAGTGCCATCGTAGGATTGAAAATTATGTCTGCTCCTTTCAGAGCATATATGGATGCAATTTCCGGATATGAGATCTCCCAGCATGTGGCAACAGCTATTGATGCAAAATCGGTATTGTACACTTCGTACTCGTTGCCTGTTGACACCAGCCATGTTTCCATCACAGGGAGAAGTGTTTTGCGGTGTTTTACCACTATTTTGCCCTGACGGTCAAATATCAGAGCTGTATTATAGACTGTTCCGTCTGCGTCCTCATATAAAGGAGCGATAATGTACATTTCATGTTTCCTGGCTATCGCTGCGATCTGGTCAGTAAAAGGTCCCGGGATCTTAAGGGCCAGTGAATTGAATAGTATTTTCCCGGTTACCGGATCTTTCTTGTCGACATGAAGTCCGTATGATCCTATGTTCTGGATATCTTCGGGTCCGCAAACCAGATCTGCACCCATTTCTCCTGCTCTTTCAAACAACTTCAGGATATTGTTGAAATTTCCAGTCATATTGGAATATACCTTTGATGGATCATAGTCCGGCATAAAAGGATCCTGATTTAGTGTTGCAGTCGCCTGTACGATGGCGATTTTAGCCGGTCCCTTTTTCTGGCACATCGCTGCATAGGGATATGAAACAGCCAGAACTGACAGAATAACAAGAAATTTCAATATTTTCATTTTTTTATATTTTTTTTGAAATCAGATATTTAACCTTTAAATAAGTGGAGGATATAATTATCACGTTATTCGGCCATGAGATAGACAGCAATTAATGCAATTGCAATACCTGCTATTATTACAGGGTTGGGGATCACCGAATAAATGATCAGGGAAATGAAGATCGTGATGACTGGTGCAACCGCATTGGTAAGAGGAGCAACTATTATCACCTTACCGTACCTGATGGCATAGACCAGTGTCAGTGCTCCAATGGAGTTGAGCAAAGAGACTATAGCTGCAAGGTAAGGTCCCCTGAAACCATAATTAATCTCCTGGTTCCAGTCGGTCATGAAATATGCAAAAGGATTCAAAACCAGTCCCCAGATCATCATATAGAAAAAGATGCTTTCTGCTTTCATGTGCAGATTGGCTTTCTTCATGTAAAAGGCCTGGATTCCCCATGCAAGGAATACTATTATTGCAAAAACAAACCAGAGATAGCCCCTGATGATGCTGTTGTCGGGTTTCTGAAACGACATAAGGACAATGGCTATGAGGGCCAGTATAATTCCTGACCAATGTCGTTTTGTTGTGCTTTCCTTAAGAAAGAAGATTGATAACAGGACGGTAACTGCAGGCGATAGAGAAATTATTGGAAAAACCAGATAGGCAGGCCCGTCGGCAAGAGCCTGAAACAATGCAATCTGACCTCCTGCTCCTGTCAGACCGATAGTGCTTCCCAGCAAGATCGATCTGAGGTCGGTGTCAAGCTTCCATTTTATTATTGCCAATCCTGCAATAGCGCAGGGTATCATTGTAAGTGACCAGACTATATAAACCAGGGTTGCAGGAAATCCCGCCCTCTCCGGCAGTTCAATCAGTGCTCCCCATATTCCCCAGAAAATGGTAGTGGTAAGGGCATAAAGTAACCAGGGTCTTTTGATCATATTACTGTTTTAAGATTTGAAAAGGAAAAATGAATCTGCTGCAATGACTATGCAACTATAACCTCAACACCGTTTTTCTCAAGCCTGGTTTTGTCTTCCTCTCTTATAGCAGAGTCGGTTATAACCGTATTGACGCAGGTTATCGGACCTATAAAAGCAAACCTCCTTCTGAGGAACTTTCTCGAGTCTGTAACTACAATGACTTTTTTGGCGGTATGTATCATTATCTGGTTCAGATGGGCCTCTTCGCTGTTGGGAGTTGACAATCCATGAGTGGTATCAAAGCCGTCAACGCCGAGAAATAGTTTGTCGCAATAGAATTTTCCGAAATTCTCGTCGGCGAGGACTCCAACAAGTGAAAGTGATTTTTTTCTCAGGATGCCACCTGGCATGAAAATGTTAAATCCTTCATATTCCGACAGAATGATGGCAATGTTGAGAGCATTAGTGATTATTGTAAGGTTCCTGAATTTCCCCAGAAGTTTTGCAATCTCGGTTGTGGTTGTGCCTGAGTCAAGCACAATGGTATCTCCATCTTCAATTAGTTTAATTGCTGCATGGGCAATCCTTTGCTTTTCCTTGAGAAATTCCTTCTGCTTGTCCGTAATGGAGGGATCGATACCCATCCGGTAATACTTTATCTTTATTGCACCTCCTCTGGCTCTTATAAGCATATTCTGTTTCTCCAGATGAGCCAGGTCATTCCTGATAGTTACTTCGCTTATTTTGAACATCTTGCTTAGATCAGTAACGCCCACCTGGCCCTTTGCCTCCAGTTCCTCAAGAATTTTGGCGCGCCTGGATACAGTTGATTTATTTGAAAGCCTTTCCATTCTGTCAATATTTTTAAATCTGATATAATTCTACTGAAAAAATTAATGCAATTTAAACAAAATAATCTCATTACAAAGCATTTGGTCTGCTATTAATTCATGAATAACCGTTTTATGAAATTAAAATTACTTTCAGATCATTATAAGAACAGTATATGCTTTTGAGATAATCTCATTAATTGAATAATATCTATGTGAAATCTTAAAAATTCTTTTGATTTATTATATTTTTGTCAGTACCAATCTGTTTTGTTCAATTATGATACCTTATATCCCGGGCCCTTATGTTTATGCTGGATGGTGAAATCGGGAATTATGTAATCTGCCGCAATAGAAAATACTCATATTTTGCCGGTAACAATTATCTGGGTCTTGCAGCTAATCCACAGGTAAAGGATGCTGCCATCAGGTCGGTTGAAAAATATGGCGTAAGCTTTTCAGCTTCGCGGCAGACTACAGGGACCTCATCGCTCCACCTGGAACTTGAAAAGGACCTCTCTCTCTTCAAACAGACAAGTGATTCTGTGATCTTTGCATCGGGGTTTCTCGGAAATCGCATCCTGATGGAAGTGCTCAGCAAAAGATATAAGTCAGTATTTATTGACCAGGACGCGCATCCAAGCATAATTTACGGTTTACCCGGTGAGATGCATGAGATATACCGTTATAATCATTGTGATACTTCTGATCTGGAAGCAAAATTGAAGTTATCCGACCGGGGCGAATCCCTTATTGTAACTGATGGTGTTTTTGCGCTTACGGGTGAAATAGCCCCGGTTGACAGGATATATGATCTTGCCTTAAAATACAATGCCATTCTGATTGTAGATGATGCTCATTCAACAGGGATCCTCGGAGAACATGGCAGGGGAACTCCTGAATATTTTGGCATTGACGGGGCAGACAGGATCTTTCAGTCGGAAACGATGAGTAAAGCCATAGGAAGCTATGGGGGATTTATTTCATCCGGAAATGACTTGATAACCCGGATACGGGAACGCTCTTCCATATATCAGGCATCAACCTCACTGCCTCCGCCAATAGTTGCATCAGCCATTGCCTCGCTGAAAATTTTAATGGAAAATCCCGGGATAAGGACGGAGTTGGCTGAAAAAGCCAGGCTCCTGAGAAATGAAATCGATTCACTCGGATACCATACATTTAAGGGCATAACACCGATAATTCCAATTATAGAAGATTGTTGTGAATCGGCGTGGAATTTATCGGCTTTCCTTGAGCAGAATGGGATAATTGTTCCAGTCATAAATTATCCGGGAGTGAAATCAAATTCCTTGCTCAGGGTAACGGTTTCAGCAATGCATGAATATGAGCAGATTGAAATGCTTGTGGATAATCTGCGGAATTGGAAAAACAAATATAAAAAGTCAGGCATATGAAAGATCTTATTATTGAACAAATGCTTATAGAGCCTCTTAATGTGGAGCTTGCTGAGCCATTCGGGATCGCCATAGGCACAAAATACAGCATTGAAAATGTACTTGTAACCCTGGTACTTAAAAATGGAATAAAGGGATATGGGGAGGCCGCTCCACTGGAACCAATAAATGGTGAGAACCAGGCTACGGTACTTGCAACGCTTGAAAGTTGCAGGGACTTTATTGCAGGAAAGAATGTTGCGGATTATATATCCGTCTCAAGAACCCTGAAAAGTGTTTTCCGGGCGCAGAATACCGCCCGGTGCGCAGTGGAAATGGCCCTTCTGGATGCATATACAAAATTCCTTAAAATTCCGCTTTACAGATTCTTCGGCGGAGTTACCCGTAAAATTGAGACTGATTATACAATTACAATTGTTACCCCGGATGTGGCAAGGCAAAATGCAGTTAACCTGAGTGCCAAAGGCTACAGGATTATAAAAACAAAAGTGGGCAAAGATCTTAAGGATGATATCGGGAGGCTGGAGGCAATTTCAGAAGGAGCTCCCGGGTGTTCTATTACAATCGATGCCAACCAGGGATATTCACCGACCGATGCCGTTCGGTTTATTCAGGAACTTGAGAAAAAAAACATCCGGCCTCTGCTTTTTGAACAACCTGTTCTGAAAGAGGATCTGTACGGGATGAAATATGTTAAAGAACATATTTCAGTCCCTGTTGCTGCTGACGAATCAGTGTTCAACGGTGCCGACGCAATCAATGTTGTCCGGTCAGGATGCGCCGATATCATCAATATCAAACTTATGAAGTCAGGAATAATTGAGGCTCTTGACATTGCTGCAATAGCCAGGAATGCAAATGTAAAACTGATGATAGGCTGCATGCTCGAGACGAAACTTGCACTTAGCTGTTCGGTCCATTTTGCAGCCGGACTGGGAGATTTTAATTATGTTGACCTAGATCCTCATATCGATCCGGTACTGGAAGCATTTGATGGAGGCCCTGACTTTACAGCTCCGTTTTATTCGTTATCAGACGACCGTTTCGGAATAGGGGTGAGGAAAAAATAGAGTCATGGAACGTCTGTTTTACCGAAAAGACTTTCAGTCAGACAAATACTTCTTCTTATATCCATCCATGTAATTCCTGAGTTTTTCAAGATAATCTTCCAGTCCAAGCGCTTCTTCGTCGCAGATCATGAAAGATAGATCAGGGCGCCTGTTGGCAAAGTTCCTTTGCTGGTCACGGGCATGCAGATACACTTTTTCGGAAGTCGACATTCCCTTCGGAAGCTGGGACTTTTCCCATATTATCCTGATGTCATTAAAAATTCTGCCGCGTTCTTCGAGATTCTTTTCAATTATTTCGGTTGCACGAATAAGCTCATTATATGTAGCCCTGTTATTATCGAAATGAAGGCTTGCGGCATGAGCAACCGATTTTTCAAGTTCAGAAAGCGAAAGACAGGTTTTTGCAGTATGAATAAACAAGCGGGACAGACCTTCAAAAAGCTCAAAGTCATACAGGTTTTTGGTTCTCCTGTTTCTGTTGTCACTGCATATTTCCAGCACGCGCTCCATCTGCGGAATGATTTCTGCCGAGCGTGCTGTAAGTTCCGAGTACTCCGTATTCCAGAAGGGATCAAACTCCATGTCGTCTCTCGGGAGGTCAGGCAGATGAGTTTTGCCAACTTCACCCCAGTGCCACACTTTTCTTTCAAAAGTACTCATATAATAGTAAGAAGCTTTGTTCAATAGCAGGAAGAGCTCTTTTACATTCCTGCTTTCCGGCCCGTAATAGTTGAAGAAGAATGTATCAATAAATTCGTCCAGCAGCGGCCCATTGCCATTCCACGAAAATTCTGCAGTCGTCAGATAACGGAGCATCCAAAGCTGATTGTGCACTCCCGAGCAATTCCATGAAGTGGAAATAATCCCTTTGAATTTCCCTGTCCTGACGGTTCCTGTAATAGCTTCGTATGCTTCCTCAAGATGGGCTCTTATCTGACCTGCCTCATTCTCCCTGTAAAAATAAGGCAGGAATAAATGCTCAATACCGGGATTGGGGTCATAAATATACAGCGGATAGCCATTCTTAATTGAGGCACTGTCAAGATAATCATCAAATCCGCCGGGAGTGAACAGGCCTTTTATTGGCTTTATTTTCTCCCGGGGATCAAATCCCCCATCCCATGCCATGGGGATCCTTTTCAGATTTTTTACCTGTTCGCCCATCCTGTTGATATATATTTCACGCAGGGCGTAGATCCCTTCCTGCTCAGCTTTCTCTTTGCAGCCGCAGGCGCTTCCCTTCCCCAGAACATAGGTTTCGTCGCAGCCTATATGGAGATATTCGGAACCGGGCGTGGCTTCGGCAGCTTCCCTGATAAGATCATTCATCAGCTCGTATGTTCCCTCCCTGAGGGGACAGAATCCCCAGTTATTTGATTCTATTTCCCTGAGGTGAAAGTTTTCAGGATGCTTCAGAATAAAACTGACATGCCCGAGACCCTGAACCAGAGGGACTATCTGTATATGGTATTTTCTGGCAAAATATGTCAGCTCCTGCATTTCCTCCATCGTGAATGCACCCGGAGCTCCGATCTCCGGATGGCTTTTATACGCGAATTTGTCCTCCCATTCCCAGATCAGCATGTTGATCTTATAACCGGCCAGGGTTCGAATGAAATCCTTTACATACTCCTTTTTCTCCTGAAAATGCTTGGTGTCATAGTGTACCGCCCTTATCGGGATATCAGGTTTATCCCTGATGATTAAACCTTTGATGAATATCTTTTTGTCAGATTCCGTTACCAGCTGGAGAAGTGTCTGGATCCCATAGAATAAACCGGCAGAACCAGCGGAAGTAACAATTATTTTGTCATTTCCTGTTTCAATTCCATAGCTCTGGTCATCAGCCTTTCCGGCTTTTCTTCCAGGGTTGAGTATGATTTCCCTTACCTGTGGCCTGTCTGTAATCCTGCAGTTTATGTTCCACCTCTCCGACAACCCCCTGCAAAGTTCTTCCGCAGAAAAAAGATCCTCAACAGAAGCTTTTCCTTCAATCCTTATGAAGACCTTATCATCAAAGACAAAATCCTTTCCTGTCATAATCACTGACTGAGGATATGGGATAACGCCTATCCCTTCGCTCCATAAAGCTGATTTGCTGTTGTCGTTGAAAGCCGGCAGGACCGGCTCATGCAATAAGCAGCAGCATACAAGGATTATTGGCAAGCTTGCCCTGTGCTTCATTTTGCCTGAATTTTGAGGTTAAAATTTCCTTTTCTTTTCAATTTTGAAGATTGTTTCACCATACGGCTTTAACATAATATGTCTGTCCTCAATTTGTTTCAGAGAACGCAGATCCGTAATTGATACAATTTCCGCATCAATCCTAAGGTCAAACTCCAGAGTGTCTGAAGTAAGATTACTGGCATAGACCAGATAATCCGACTCCCTTTCAACACCCCTTACCTCAGCATCTGTAATCGGCTTTCCGGAGGAGTCTTCGGCTTTTACAGCACGCCTGATACCAACCTTGTCTGCCAGAAGTGAAAACAGCTGATGATAACTCTCTGTCTTAAGAGGAGAGGCAAGGTAATAAAGCGATCCATTTCCTATCTTGATCAGTACAATTGCAGGCTGACCGTCATCAAATTCAGCCAGTATCTCATTTTGTCCGGGATCAATTTTCAGAAGCAGGCCATCAGAGGTCAACTGGTCAGTAATGTCTGATTTAATGAATATGTCCTTTCCTGAAACCTTGATCCTTTTATTGACGTTTCCGTAAATTATTTCCCTTGAGAAACTCTGATCATAGTTCTGTTTCCTTTCCTGAGTACCGACCACATCCGGGAGAGTGATGCCCCTGATCCATACACCCAGGTCATCCGTCATGTTAAGTTCCCTTGCATACTGGTCAAATGCAAATGACTCGGGTATAATAACCGCTGTGCCTCCACCGGCAATATATTCTTTAATTGATTTTACTGTTTCAGGCGGAACATATTTAGCAGCCGGAACTATCAACAGTTTGAGATAGGAAAGTTTTTTTGCCATGATCTGTTTTTCACTGATGAATCCGATCCTGCATCCGAGAAATCTCGACCCCTCCCATACTGACCTGATCTCTTTAATGTAGGGAGTGGTTCCGGACTGGATCAGTTGAGGAGGTACCTGTAAGATGCTGGACTTTGAATAAAGAATTGCTATCTCCGGATCAGTCATGGTAAATTCGGCAATTTCGGGTCCAAGCCGTCTCACATCCAATCCAATCCTCAGGACTTCATCAATATCGGCAAGAGATATTTCTTTACTGTGCGGGAGTGAGGTCTGGTTCATGTGCATGTATTCCTTACTCGGATAAGAGCCCCACCACCATTTAGAAATATCTGACTTTCCATGAAGAAACTGTAAAAGCAAATTATGAGTGCTTCCACCCATTTCCGGTTCAACCATTACTTTTTTTGATGAGCTCAGCGAAAGGAGAAGATCTGAAAAGATTGGTGATCCTCCCGATTCATTAAGGATAACGTCATCAACTTCATTGATTATAAGTTCCTCATCAATTCCTGTCACGCTGTTTGACGAGCTGAGCATCGACGAAGTGCCGCCTGCGCAAATCGGCACTTCTGCATCTATCTTTTGCATTTCCTTTTTGACCCATTTGAGATAGTCGGTAAAACGCCTTGTATTGAAATCTGCCCAGTCAAACCATGCGGCCCTGTTAACATCATCCAGCGGTCTGGTATTTTTTGTTTCAGGCGCTTCTATTTCTGAGAAGGATTTGTAGGATGTGTTCCAGTATCTGTTTAGTTCATGTACTGACCCATACTTTTTGCCAAGCCATTGCCTGAACATCTGCTGACTTTTTTCACAGTAGCAAATATACTGGAGTTCATAAGCCATTATATTGTACAAAAGATTGGGATTGTTTACCCATTCACCTGAATTCATCTTCATATATTCAAGGACAGCATACCTTATATGCGGGCTTTCGAGGCAGATCACAACATCTTCCTTTTTTCCTCCCATGGCCCAACGGTCTTTAATCAGATGCCCGCACCATCCGTCCCATCCGACCCTTTTTGTTCCCTGGTGGGAATGAAAAGCCCGGTATACAGGGCTGCTTTCAATATTGTATCTTGAGCCTCCTCCCACAGTATAGCTCTCAAGCCTGTGGTTGAAGGGCGCAAAGTAATCAAGCAGTGGCCCTTCGTTAATCTGGAGCATTGAAAATATCATCACAGGTTTTCCTGATTTGTCACGGTAGAAACCATTATGAGGCCTGAGTTCCTTAAAAGGAGGGTAAGGTGGAACATAAAATGAGAATGAACTTGTTTCATTTTCTGGTTCAAGTGAACCTGCTGCAGAATTCGGCTTTGATGCCAGGAGCGCTGATATCTCTTCAGAAGCCATATCGCACGAGGATATTATATAGTTCAGGATCTTCTTTTCCTCATTTTCGTTCTGGAACCAGACCAGTTTGCTTCTGATGCCCATTCCGACATCTGCTGTAATAAGGGGAATACGCTGATAGAGTGTCTGAAAACCCTGCATTTCAGCAAAGCGTACCTCATTTTTAAGCCGTTCAACGGCAGCAGAAGCCTTTTCCCTCAGGAGCAGAACATCCCTGCTTGTCTTTATTTTGTCGGAGGGGCCGGCAAGAGAAGGATAAACATCCCGGTTATCTATCGTTACAATGCAATCGGAAGGATTTATTTCTGACATGGTGCCGGGGGATTCCCTGCCTGACACAAGCCGGATATTATCAATGAACAGTGATGTATCCGTTACTCCGAATGAAAAACGCAGCTTGCGGATTTTATCAAGTGCCAGCGGCCTGTTCCCTTCTTCAACCATTGCTTTCTGCAGCAGGAAATCAAAATGGTTCCATCCGCTATTCAGGAACAGTTTATCCCCGTTGTAGCTCTGTCCCTGAAATTCAGCCTGTTCATCGCTGCCATGCTCATCAAGGATCTGAATGGTTCCGAAAAAGAGCTTGTCGGATGGATTGTAAATATCGAATCTGAGGTATTCAAAAGGTTTCCAATCGCGTGGAATATTCAGTGACTCGAGCCACAGCGGTTGATTTCTCTTTGCAGCAATTTTGCAGCACTTTTTACCGTGCGATGGAAACTCACCTGACAATGTTATGGTTCCATCCCAGTTACCGGTGTTGTTCTTCGCTTCAAAATCATCCAGTATGATAATTTTGTTAACCTGATCAGAAGCGGATGAATTTTCAGGATCCTGATTTGCACAGCCACATAAGGCAGAGGCAATGAGGCAACAGATAAAAAGCTTTTTAGTATTCATTGTAAAGCTATTAAAGAATTTAAAAAGCCCACAGGGCATAAACCCTGTGAGCTTTTTTCAACTATAAAACCTAAAACCTACCTTTGCTACTGCCATGCTTTTGGCATGGAAGGAGCCGTCCAAACATAAATATGAGGAGCATCAGGGTTTTTGTCCCACCAGAATTTGGTGAGCCTGCTGTCGGTTCCGTATCTTGCAAGAGCTTCCTGGAAGCTGGCACTGTTAATAGTTTCCTCTGTGGTGGGCCAGGGTTCCCTTCTCGGAACAACTCCGGCGAGAGCGGCCTGGTCAGGACCAATCGGTACTTTCGGATAACCGGTTCTTCTGTATTCACACCATCCCTGGAATTCGTCGGGATAGAGGGCAACGATCTTCTGATTGATAATCTTTTCGAGCTGCTCATCTGCTGAACCAGTAAGAGTGTACATTGCCGTACCCTTGAAAGCGGCCACTTCATCATCTTTGATTCTCTTATAATTAAGATACTTGTCCACATCGGCCTGTGTCCATGCTGCGCCGGGAGCATAGGCTGAATTATGAATATATTTCAGCATCAGGTCGGGTATCTGAGATGAAGTAAGATTATAGAACCATTTGTACCACTCAATAGACTGATCAATACCGTTCTGGTAATACTCTTCTGCCGTTCCGGTAAAGGATGCAGGCAGTAACCCTGCAAGCTTGGCTTCAGCAAGGGCAAAATATACCTCCGAACTTCTCATAATTGCAGGTGCAACTACAGGAACTCTCCAGAAATCTGCAATTTCAGATACTGTGCTTGCACCCCACGGGTATTTGTATTCGACATTAACCATTCCAAGTGTTGGAGACCCGCGGTAATCCCAGTCTTCAGATGGAAATCCGTTTGGTGACAATCCTCCTTTCCAGGCTGCTTTTACGGTATCAGCATAGATCTTAATACGCGGATCAAGATTTATCCCGTCATTGCGCAATATGTTGATCATTACCATATGGGACACAACACTCTCCTGGATTGTGGAATAATTGACGATCCTGTAGAACCGTGGATTAAGATGGTCTGGGAAATCGGTATTGTTTAGGATATAAGCATCATCAGTCAGTGAAGTAATAAGCCCGGCTTCATTAAGTTCGGCAAGCTGTGCCTGTGCAAGTGCCGGATCAGCATATCTTACCCGCAGAGCCAGTCTGAGCCTTAAAGAATTTGCAAGCTTTTTCCATTTATCGACATTGCCACCATAAATCAGATCGGCCGATCCATAGCTAGCCTTGTCTGGATCAAGCTGTGCGGCTGCTTCCTTCAGTTCTTTGAGCAGATCCTTGTATATACTTTCCTGGGTATCATATTTTGGACCATATACGGCCTGATCCTTTGGCAGGCATGATTCAAAATACGGAACATCTCCATAAGTATCGGTAAGCTTTGAGAATGACCATGCCTTTAAGATTCTGGCAATAGCTTTCTTGTTTACCAGGTCGCTGGCATTTTCTTTTCCATCGATAAGATAAATGATGTTGGAGAGATTATTCAGCACAACCTCATATTCAAAATTCCACTCTCCCGGAGCGTCTGTTTCGAGGAAGGGAGCATCGTCATCCCTTTTATTCATGCCGCAGAAACATCCGTAAGTTCCATTGCCGTATGAACCTGCATCAACAACACTTCTCCATTCAACATTAGTAAGCAAGAGTCCCGGATCTATAAGTTCATCTGTTACAATTCGCGGGTCAGTATTCAGATCCTCGAAGTTTTTCGTACATGCATAAGTCATTATTATACCCAATGCAAATAAGAAAACAATTAATGCATTTAATATCTTTTTCATCTTTCTCATTTTTTCGGTTAATAACTTGACTAGAATGAAAACTTAATATTTAGTCCCCATGTACGAGTGGTTGGTATCGAGAATACTTCTGCGCCTGCCCATGCAGCAGATGTATTGGGAGCTGATTCAGGTGAAACACCCATATCCTGCATGTGTTCTTCAAGATAAAGGAGGTTACGTCCGAGAGCACTGATTGTTATACCTGCAAACGGAGTTCTTTCGAGGGTCTTTGGACTGAAACTGTATGAAAGCATTACCTCCCTGAGGCTTATATAACTGCCGTCAAGAACAAACTCCTCGCTTATATCTCCCCATGCACGCTGTGCCCAGTAGGTCTGACCATCTACGGCTTTTGTGTTCTTTTCATACCTGATGTTACCGCTGCCATCATCTACTGCAACAACACCATCCAGAACACCTACAAGAGGCAGCTGGTTACCCTGGTCGTCCATGTCCCTCAGCCTGCGTCCTTCAGTGGTCCATTTCCCGTTACCGCTGGCCTCACATCTGTATTTTGTTTCTGAGGTGATTTCATTTCCCTGGACGAAATCAAGAAGTATATTCAGGGACAAACCTTTGTAGGAAAAGGTATTATTCACTCCTGCAATCCAGTCGGGTGTAATGTTGCCAAGTACCTGCTGAGTAGAGGTTGGGATATAATAGCCGTCGGAAACTATACGTTGTCCGTCGGGAGCTCTCTGGTAGGCGTAACCGACAATGTTTCCATAGGGTTGTCCCGGCCTTGCTTCGATTGTCCCGGCAACTCCGTCTGCAACGATAAGTGATTCGATCCCGGGAGCCAGTTCAACAACTGTCGACCAGTTCCTTGAAAAGTTTGTACTAATATCCCATGAAAAGCCACTGAGCGTCCTTATCGGATTCAGGTTGAGTGCGATCTCAATACCTTTATTCTGCATCTCGCCGGCGTTGATTACAACCGTTGTATAGCCACTGGAATTGGAGATGTTTACCGGAAGGATCTGATTTGTGGTCTTTCCGTTATAATATGTAAAGTCGAAATCAATCCTGTTGTCGAAGAATCTCAGGTTGGTACCCAGTTCCCATGATTCGGTGAGCTCATTTTTCAGATTGAAAAGCGGGATCGTGCTGTTCATCCATGATAGTCCGCGGCCTGCATAAGTGGTTGTGGTTGATGCATAACCATTCATTGTCAGATATGGATCAGAATCATTTCCTACCTGAGCCCATGATGCCCTAATCTTACCAAATGTCAGAACTTTATTGGAAAGGGATTTGAAAGCATCGGTAAAAACAAAGCTTGTGCTGACTGAGGGGTAAAAGAATGAGTAATTATCCCTTCCAAGTGCTGATGACCAGTCATTACGGCCTGTTATATCAAGGAACAGATAGTTGTTGTAGGCAAGCTGGCCGGTAAAGTAGACCGACTGCATTTCCTTTCTCGAGAGGTAAGTGCTTGGCCGGATGTCCTTGCAGTTGCTTATGTCATAAACTCCTTTTGCCTTGAAATTCCTTCCATCAATCACCTGATTGTCTCTCTGCTGATAGAGTATGCTTCCTCCCACAGATGCGTTTGCCGAGAAATGGCTTGAAAGCTCCCTTGAGGCAGTCAGTATGACATCAGCATTCAGGTCTTTAACAATATTGATCTCATTATACACCCTTCCGAGGTAGTTTTCACTTCTCTTTGCGCCTATTGGCCAGGTCCTTTTGACTTTCTGGGTGTAATAGTCGGTTCCCGCCCTGCCCATAAGACTTAACCAGTCGTTGATCTTAAGTGTTGATGAGATCTGGCCAATGATCCTGTCCTGTACATCATTGCTTTTCAGCTCGTTAACGATGTAGTATGGATTATATGATACTCCTGGCCAGCTTCCGGGTGTTTTTGTTTTCTCATAATATTCTTTAAGCCATGGCATAGGAACGTATCGGCCCATAGCTGCAAATACCCTTGAAACATTGCCTCCCTGGTACGCCAGACCGAGCATGGGCCTGTTATTACCCTCATCGCGTATGTAGTTCAGTTTTGCATCAAAAGTCAGAAAATCTGTCACCTTCGAATTAACATTCAGAACTATAGTCTGTTTATTGAGCTTCGAATTAGGTATGATCCCCCTATTGTTTGTATTTCCAATAGATAACCTTGCCGTTGTTTTTTCGCCTCCACCGGAAATGGCAAGAGTGTTGGAAATATTCATCCCATTGTCATAGAAATTTCTGACATTGTCAACTGGCTGAGGCAACAGTGTAAGGGTTCGAGTAAACATATCCTCAGGGTAACAGAAGGGATCTACTATTACTCTTCTTCCGTCGAGGGGAGGTCCCCAGTTATCTCCGTGCCATGTATCCATGGTTTCATAGAGCTTGCCACTTCCCTCGGGAATTTCGACAAAGCTGCCGTACAGGTTCGTTTCTTCATAACCTGTTGCATAATAGTTCTGGAAGGTCGGAACAAGGTTTACCGTTTCAAGCGTGAAATTCGAATTGAACTCGACTCCGATACCCTTCTTTTGCCTGCCTGATTTTGTCGTAATGAGGATGACCCCGTTACTTCCCCTTGCACCATAAAGTGCGGAAGCATTAGGGCCTTTCAGTACCTGCATTGATTCGATATCTTCAGGGTTGAGATCCCCCATGCCGTCTCCAAGGTCAATGTCATCCCATACGCCTCCTGAAGTATGACCAATATTTGTTATAGGCACACCGTCGAGGACGAAAAGGGGCTGGTTATTCCCAAGAAGCGATTTTGCGCCTCGTATTGTTATTGCCGAGGAGCCGCCGGTACCTGAGGAAGTTTTGGAAACCCTCACGCCGGCAACCTTCGCTGTAAGGAAGTTCGTAAGGTTCAGCTCCCTGGCGGCAGTGAGCTGATCGGTCTTCAGTTCCTGCTGTGCATAACCAACAGCTTTGACCTGCCTCTGTATACCAAGTGCTGTTACAACAACCTCTTCAAGCATCTCTGAGGATACTTCCAATGCAACATTGATGATGTTTGAAGCTCCTATTGGTGCAGTTTGTGTTTTCATTCCCACGAATGAAAATTCAAGGGTGTTATACCCTGAGGGGACTCTTATCGTATATTGCCCCTGTACGTCGGAAATTGTTCCGACATTGGTGGTTCCCTGTACCCTGACATTTACCCCGGGTAATGGTGACCCATCATCCGCAGAGGTAATTCTGCCGGAAATTGTGCGCTCCTGGGCTATTGCAGCAACGCACGTCAACAAAAAAATTGTAAAGAACAGCCACAATTTTTTACTCATAACTGGTAGTTTTAGTGTTTAAGAAAAGAGATTTGATTAGATCATGATTTTTGTGTAATTAGTGGTCCATAGGCTTTTTCATTGTTATTAAGTTGCGTAACATTATTAATAATCATTTAATATCTTTTAATACCTTGTTTAATTTGACAAATATATGCAAAAAATGATATTATGAAACAAAAAACAAAAAAAAGTTAAAAAAAAGTGACTAAGGTCTTAAATGATTCCTGATTGACAGGATATCGCTTATTATATGTTAGTTAGGTTATATGTTGCTGCGAAAACAATGAATAAAGGTAAGGAAGGATCATTTTATTTTGGTTTTACGTTGACCTTTCCGATCTGATACCATCCGTCATCGAGCCGTCCTTCAATTGCCAGTTTTATCCTCGGCTGATGTTTGAGCTTGTCGACGATTGCAATCTGTACATTGTATTCTCCTGCAGGCAGATCTGAAGGTATGAATATGAAATCGTCATATACATTGTCTCCCGGCATCCAGTTTCTGATATCTGCATCAGTAAGTTGAAGGGATTCGCCCGACTCTGACTTCAGCCTTATGGCAAGGATAAATTCCCTGTAGCAGGGTGCCACTCCCTGGTTTTCCCACCATGATTCGAAGTCCATTTTCCCGTTCTGCCGTACTTCAGAAGGGTACTTCAGTCTTCTCAGTGCAAACCTGTAGCCCATCTTTCTGAGCCAGTCATCCACCAGGTCTTTCCATTCCTCAGGAACAGGAGATGATTTTGCATTGAACGATGAAATATGCCATTTCAGAGATTCATCGAAGATATATTTTACTTGTTCCCTTGTATATTTCTGTTTGTCGCGCCAGTTGAGGAACGTTCCGCAGATCTCAAAGCTCAGCGGGGATCTCTTCCAGTCTTCCTGAAGATTGTACCGTATAATCTCTATCGGATAAAAATCATACATATGTGTCCATCCGTTCTGATCCTTTGCCCAGAATCCAAGATCGCCTATGCAGTCGACTCTCCATCCTACTGGTATCTGGGAATTGGCATACATATTTGTTTTCCTGTCCATCATAAGGGCTATCAGTGGGGTTTTCCTGAATGAGTCGGTATATGCATCCACAAGGGCTTCCCGCGTCGGCTGTGTCAGCAGCTCGGAGCCGGCTCCTTCCCCCCATGCACCCACGATTGACAAATCGACTGCTTCAAGATCGGGATGTCCGTCATACCTTTTCCCCAGCTCTCTGATAAATCCTCCGAAGTATTCGCTGTAGCGGGGATCTTCCGGATCTACCATCCATTTATTAACTTCATTGTTATACTTAAAGTTTTTTTCGGGTCCCACCATTTTGCGATACCAGGCCGGGACATCCCGTTCGTCTCCGGTTCCGTATGGCGCAATTCTCAGCAGCACTGTCTGTCCTCTCTGGGCTGCCGTCTCAAGAACTTTGTCGAGCATGTCCCATCGATAGGCATGCATTTCCGGTTCCATGAATTTCCAGTAAACCCTCCAGTAAGCTATTGTGGTGGCAGGATGATCCTTGTTCGTAAGGTCCCCGTCAAATTTCTGCCATTCAACGGGAAATCCTTCGGTCCAACCGCTTCCCGGATTAAGATCATCCCCATTGAATCTCTGAAAGGTCATGAAGCCTATACCCGGATTCGTAAGTACATCATTTATTACCCGGGGCTTGATAACGGTATAATTGTCAGGGTTCTGACCATTCAGAAGAAATATGGTGCCAATAGCCATAAATACAGCTGTCAGAAAATACTTGTAAGAAATTTTGATTTTCATTTTTCAATTTTTTTGGTTGTCAGAGTTATCAAAATTAGATCATAAATTTAAAATATCACAAGGTTTTGATAGGATTAAATATTTATATACTTTTATAAAA
>CAZTDW010000037.1:0-24889 GCA_964611835.1 uncultured Rikenellaceae bacterium
ATAATGTCAAAAATCAGTCCAAAAGATATTAACAATCAAGGCTCAAAACTTGTTAACAACTAAGCCTTCGCTGTTTAAAAGCCTTCATATAAAGAGATGTAAATTGTCGCTCCGTATTTAACAAAAAATTAATAATCTTAGTTACACAAAATCATTGAATTGAAGTAATCTTGCAAAATAATTTCTAAACCTTAAACCTTTATTTATGATTAAAATTATAAAAAGAGTATTTCCGGTTGTTTTTTTTCTTTTGATCCCGGCCTTTGTGTTTGGCCAGGGAGCCACGACATCCGGATTGAACGGAAGGGTTACTGACAGTTCAGGTCAGCCCCTGCCCGGAGCAGCAATTGTAGCCGTGCATGTTCCGTCAGGTACTCAGTATGCAACTGTTGCCGACAATGCAGGCAATTACAGGATCCTGAACATGCGTGTTGGAGGCCCCTATTCAATAAGGGTGACCTTTATCGGCTATTCGACCAGCAACTACACCGATGTAATTCTCAAGCTGGGAGAAAGTTATGTCCAGAATGCAGAGCTTGCTGAGGCGACAACGACACTCCAGGAAGTTGTGGTTACTTCCGGGCTCCGGAACTCAATATTAAGTTCGGAGAGGGCGGGGACCCAGACCAATGTGAGCAGCCGCGACCTTGCAAACCTGCCATCGATCAACAGGAGCATAACCGATTTTGCAAAATATACTCCCCAGTCGCAGGGCAACTCCATTGCAGGTCGTGATGGTCGTTTCAATACCATTACGGTTGACGGTGCTGCATTCAACAACAATTTCGGACTAAGCAGCAATCCACTCCCCGGCGGCAATGCACAGCCTATTTCCCTGGACGCCCTTGAGGAAATATCCGTCAATGTTGCGCCATATGATGTGCGTATGTCACAATTCACCGGTGCCAGTATAAATGCTGTGACACGCAGCGGCGACAACACTTTCAAGGCATCGATTTACACATATCAGCGTCCGAAGTCGTTTACCGGCAATACGGTAGACGGCACTGAGGTTGCAAATGCAAATACCAGGCAGCTTCAGAATTACGGATTCAGGGTTGGTGGTCCGATAATAAAGAACAAACTCTTCTTTTTTGTAAGCGGAGAATACGAAAAGGAGACTGTACCGGGTGTAAGCTGGAATCCAAGCCAGGACGGGGTATCCAATTCAAATCTCAAAATCTCCCGTACACTGGAATCAGACATGGTAAGGGTAAGGGATTTCCTCTTGTCGCAATACAATTATGATCCGGGGAAATACAAGAATTTTGACCCGTTCATAAACAAGAATACCAAGATCCTTGCAAGGCTTGACTGGAACATTAACGAAAACCATAAATTTACCATCCGCTACAATGACGTTATCGGAACATCTGATTCCGAGACTAACGCTACAAGCGGTCCGCCCAGCAATACAAGGGGATCCGGAAGAATAAGCAACCAGTCGCTTGCATTTTCAAATTCCTTTTACGGTTTCAGGAACACTGTCCGCTCGATTACCGGAGAACTAAACAGTACCCTGGGTTCAAAAATATCCAACAAGTTTCTTGCAAGTTATACATACATAGAGGATAAACGCACAAGTCCATCCACCTTCTTCCCGTTTGTTGATATCTGGCAGGAGGGTGACCAGTACATGTCATTCGGGTATGAATTGTTCACATATAATAACAGGGTTGCAAACAAAACCCTCAGCATTACTGACAATGTCACCGTTAATCTGAACAGCCACACCGTAACAGGAGGACTTGCTTATGATAACCTCTATTTTTATAATTCCTATATACGTGAAGGAACAACCTATTACCGTTACCCGTCAGTTGACGCATTTATAAATGGTGATGACCCGACGGGATTTGGTGTTACCTACGGTTATGCGGGTAACGATGCTCCCGGTGCAGAGCTGACATTCGGCATGGCTGCAGCCTATGCTCAGGATGAATGGCAGATAACCCCGAAACTCAAAACAACACTGGGATTCCGTCTCGAGCTCCCGGTCTATATCAATGACCTCGAAAACAACTCCGCAATATCGGCTCTTACATTCATTGATAATAAAAGGATGGACGTGGGATCATGGCCGAAGTCAAAGCCGCTCTTCTCTCCCCGTTTCGGATTTAACTACGATGTTCTGGGCGACCGCTCATTGCAGGTCAGGGGAGGTTCGGGAATATTCACCGGCATGCTTCCCTTTGTATGGTTCACAAACCAGCCAACGAACTCAGGCATGATCCAGTCGCCCGAAATCGGCTGGGGACCAGGTAATCCTAACCTTGCCGGACTTCAGTTTAATCCTGATTACAAAGCATTTATTGCCAATAACCCCGGCTTGTTCCCCCAGACTCCCGGCGTACTTCCCAGTGGCGCATCACTTGCTCAGGTTGGAAAAGATTTCAAATTCCCGCAGATATGGAGGTCAAACCTGGGTATAGATGTTGAACTCCCATGGAATATGGTATTCACAGGGGAAGCAATTTTCTCAAAAGATATAAATGCCGTAACGCAGATCAACCTCAATGAGGCTGCACCTACAGGCAAAATGGCAGGAGCCGACAGCAGGGATTATTGGGCCGTCAACAAGGTGAACAGCTCGATCGGAACAGCAATGGAACTCTCAAACACAAACAAGGGATATCAGCTTTCACTTACAGGAATGCTGACGAAAAACTTCTCCCGTGGCTTTTCAGGAATGTTTGCCTATACATATACAATGGCTAAGGACGTAACTGCCAATCCGGGTTCTGCAGCAGCATCGGCATGGGTAGGAAATACCGCCGTGGGAAGCCTTAACAATCCCGGACTGAGCTTTTCGAACTTTGCAACTCCACACAAGCTGGTAGGTAACGTTTCATACAGGATCGAATATGCCAACAACCTGGCAACCACGGTTTCTCTGGTTTATCAGGGATACCAGACAGGCAGGTGGTCATATACTTATTCAAACGACCTTAATGGCGACGGAAATACAGCTGACCTGATGTTTGTTCCTGAATCCCCAAGAGATCTTCAATTCGGTGAATATAAAGGAATGTCTCCCCTCTCACAGATGAGCGCTTTCTGGGAATATGTCAATAGCAACAAGTATCTCAGGGAACACAAGGGACGTTATGTTGAAAGATTTGGCGAGATAAGGCCATGGATCCACAGGTTTGATCTCAAACTCCTCCAGGATATCTTTTCCGATTTTGGCACCAGCAGAAGATATACCCTGCAGTTCAGCCTGGATATCCTGAATTTCGGGAATATGCTTAACGACTCATGGGGTACATATGTTTATAATCCATATGCAAACTATGACAATGTACGTCCACTGACCGTAGTAACAAAAGGAACCTCAACTACTGCTCCGGTCTTCAGACTTAACGCAAATTCAATTGAAGAATTCCGGGACAAAACAACTCTGTCAAAAGATATCAGCACCTCAAGCACATGGGGTTGCCTGCTGGGAGTCAGACTGATATTCTGATAATAACATTTAACTGGTTAAAAGGAGGCTGTATCAAAAGCCCCGCCTGACAGAATAGTATTATATTGAGAGTGCAAAGGCGAATTATTGTAATTAAGCTTTTGCACTCTTTCCTTAATCCAAAGGCAAGATAGTTTCCACCATAAACGGGTTGGAGCCGGGACTCAAGGACTCTGTCATTTGATACAGCCTCCTTTTTTTTGCCTCTCTTTCTCCAGGGAAGTAACGACCTTCCAATAACCTTCAGATATATAATGGTTTTGGTCTGCCAAAAAACCTTATAAGATCCAAATAATTACTCAAATAGCTGATAATCAAAGCCAAAGCTCGAAGTTAATAACTCAGTTGCCAAATGTTAATAAACTTAAAAATATTGTCTTGCATCAAGGGGTATGCTTGTCTAATTTAGCAAATACCCGCTCAAAAAATCAGTGGTCGTTTAATCGCAACAGAATCAAAGATTAACAGAATTTTATTATCTATTATGGGAGAATTATTTGTCCAGGAGTCAGCTGTCGTAACCGGAAAGGGAAATGAATTACCTGAATCGGAAACAAGAAAAAATGATGTAGCAAAGGATAATGAAAAATTGTCAGGAAAGAAAGCGGTAATGGTTACATATACTCATGATGAGGCAGTTGAGGCCAGTATCAGGTATTTTAACGGAGATGAGCTTGCAGCAAGGGTCTGGGCCAACAAATATGCATTGAAGGACTCATTCGGGAACCTTTATGAAAAAACTCCCGACGACATGCACAGAAGGCTTGCCAAAGAAATTCACAGGATAGAAAAAAAGTACAATAATCCCCTGCCTGAAGAACTGATCTATAATGTTCTTAAAGATTTCAGATATATAGTTCCCCAGGGGGGGCCGATGACCGGTATCGGCAACAATTTTCAGATTGCATCACTGTCGAACTGCTTTGTGATCGGTAACCAGGGTGAGTCAGACTCTTATGGCGGCATCATGAAGATAGACCAGGAACAGGTTCAGCTCATGAAACGCAGGGGTGGGGTAGGCCATGATCTTTCACACATAAGGCCGAAAGGCACTCCGGTTCTGAACAGCGCCCTCACATCCACGGGAGTCGTGCCATTCATGGAACGATACTCCAATTCAACCAGGGAGGTTGCCCAGGATGGAAGAAGAGGTGCGCTTATGCTTTCGATTTCAATTAAGCATCCCGACAGCGGCAAGTTCATAGATGCAAAGCTTGAGAGCGGCAAAGTGACCGGGGCCAATGTGTCGGTTAAGCTCACGGATGATTTCATGAAGGCTGTCGAAAGCAAGACGACTTTCAGGCAGCAATACCCGATCAATTCCGGCAATCCCAAGTTCATCAAGGAAATCGATGCTGTAGAGCTGTGGAATAAGATAATACATAATGCATGGAAATCCGCTGAACCGGGAGTGCTCTTCTGGGATACAGTCATCAGGGAAAGCGTTCCTGATTGCTATTCGGACCTTGGCTATGCTTCCGTTTCAACCAATCCATGCGGTGAAATACCGCTTTGTCCGTACGATTCCTGCCGATTGCTGGCAATAAACCTTTACAGCTATGTTGAGAATCCTTTCACAAAAGAGGCTTCGTTCAACTTCGAGCTTTACAAGGAACACGTCGGCCTGGCTCAGAGGATGATGGATGATATCATCGATCTGGAGCTGGAAAAAATTGATGCAATAATCGCGAAGATAGAAGCTGATCCGGAATCAGATGATCTGAAACTGGTTGAAAAAGGACTTTGGAAAAATATAAGAAAGAAATCTGAAGAGGGAAGAAGAACAGGAATCGGGATTACTGCGGAAGGCGATATGCTTGCCGCCCTGGGGCTTAAATACGGAAGCGATGAAGCAACAAATTTCTCGGTGGAAGTTCACAAAACCCTGGCTCTGGAAGCTTATAAGTCCTCTACATATCTGGCAAAGGAAAGAGGAGCTTTCCTTATTTACGATTCAGAAAGGGAACAGAATAATCCGTTCATCCTCAGGATGAAGGAAGCTGACCCCGTGATGTACAGCAACATGGTGAAATTCGGTAGGAGAAATATCGCACTTCTTACAATAGCGCCCACCGGCACCACAAGCCTTATGACTCAGACCACATCAGGGATTGAGCCTATCTTTGCCACATGCTACAAACGCAGGCGTAAAGTGAATCCCAACGATAAGGATGTAACAGTTACATTCAGGGATGAGGTTGGCGATTCATGGGAGGAATTCAACGTATTTCATCATAAATTCGTCGACTGGCTGAGGCTGAACGGCTATGATCCGGATGAAGTAACCAGGATGACCGATGAGGAAATCTCGGCAATAATAGCAAAATCACCCTATTACAAGGCAACAGCAAATGATGTCGACTGGATTGCAAAGGTCAGGATGCAGGGCGCAATCCAGAAATGGGTCGACCATTCCATAAGCGTTACGATTAACCTTCCTTCCGATGTAAAGGAAGAGCTGGTCAGTGAATTATATATGACCGCATGGAAGTCGGGATGCAAGGGAGCTACCGTTTATCGCGACGGCTCAAGGAACGGCGTGCTCATTGCCGGAAAAACCGAGATCCGGACAGAAAGACCAAAACGCCCGAAAGTGCTTGATTGTGATGTGATAAGGTTTAATTTCAATGAAGAGAAATGGGTAGCTTTCGTAGGCCTCAAGGATGGCAGGCCATATGAAATCTTCACCGGACTTGCTGACGAGGAAATATTCCCGATCCCGAAAACAATAATCAAGGGCAAGATCATTAAAGTAAGGCTCGACGACGGAAAAACACGCTACGACTTTCAGTATACCGATAAGTACGGATACAAGAAAACAATTGAGGGCCTGTCGCACATGTTCAAGCCTGAGTTCTGGAATTATGCCAAGCTCATTTCCGGCGTCCTCCGGCATGAAATGCCTATTCAGGATGTGGTTAACCTGGTGCAGTCACTGAAACTCGACAGTGAATCGATCAATAACTGGAAAAACGGAGTTGAAAGGGCTCTGAAGAAATATATTCCAAACGGTACAAAAGCCAAAGGGAAATGCGGAGAGTGCGGATCGGATAACCTTGTATACGAAGAGGGCTGCCTGATCTGTAAGGATTGCGGTTCTTCGAAATGCGGATGATATTAATATCTTACAGCTCTTAAAAGCCCTCTGCGAAGCCAGGGGGCTTTTAATTTCCTGTCGTAGTAATTGATCATATACCCACTTGATGCAGAAACCCTGAAGCCATGATTCTGAAGCAGCCCGGTAAATTCCTTTTCATCACCGCTTTTGTGATATGTGCAGATGGCAATCTTAAGAGGGATTTTTGATTCCAGCATCGACCGGCAGCCTTCCATTACCTTTTGCTCATAACCGTCAACATCGATCTTCATGAAGGTTATATCATTATGAGTTCTGAAAAAAGTATCCAGCCTGATGTGCTTTTCATCATCGAAATCTGCAACATACCTGGGGATGATTTCCACTTTTTCTTTCCAACCGGCAAAGGTCGTATTCAGGGCTTCAATCCACTCCCTGTCGTACTCGAAAAGATAGATCTTCTTTACCTTATCGATAACTGAAAGTGAAAAATTCCCTTCAGCTGCTCCGATATCAGCCACCACATCATCCTGACCGGGTTGAAAACCGGATGTAATATATCTGTGAGGGCTTTTCAGATCCTGCTCTTTTGAAAGCTCCGAGTAGCTTTTACGGATCCTCTTCTCATTCCATCTTTTCTTGAAATACAGTTTCTTACCGTCCTGCATCACATATCTCATCCCTGTGGAGGGGTCAGTAAAAACACTTACCAGTCCGGGCCTGTAGTTTTCCTGAAAAGGGTAAGGAAAAATTGAAACCTGATTCTCCCTGAGGTAATTTACAATCTCTTTCTGGTCCCCATTTAATTCATTTTCAGGCAATAATCCATACTGGTCAAGTATTTTCCTTCTGATATTCCTTTTTAAGATAATGGTCCTTAATGGTTTGGGAACCACTATACGGTAAACAGTGAATAGAATTTTATTCATCAGACATGTTTTCGACATCTTTATGAATCTCCTGATCTGCAGAAGATCTGATATTTCCCGCAGATACCGCAGATTCTCACAGATAAATTAATGTATAACACCCAGCTCCCTTCCGATCTTTCCGAAAGCTGTAATTGCTTTTTCAATATGCTGCATTTCATGTGCTGCGGAAAGCTGAACTCTTATCCTTGCCTGCCCTTTTGGCACGACAGGATAATAGAACCCAGTCACATAGATTCCCTCTTCGAGCAGTTTTGCGGCAAAATCCTGCGATAGCCTTGCATCATAAAGCATCACAGCACATATTGCTGATTTTGTCGGCTTAATGTCAAATCCCAGGCTGGTCATTTTGCTTACAAAGTATTTGGAGTTACTGTGCAACCGGTCCTGGAGCTCATTGGTCTCGGTCATCATTTCGACCATTCTGATGCCTGCCGCGGCAACAAGCGAGGGTATGGAATTTGAGAAGAGATAAGGCCGGGATCTCTGCCTCAGCAGCTCAATGATCTCTTTTTTCCCGGTTGTGAATCCTCCGATCGCTCCTCCGAATGCTTTTCCGAGAGTTCCCGTAATGATCTCGATCTTACCCCTGAGGTTATAAAGCTCTGTCACCCCCCTTCCGGTGCTTCCCACCACTCCTGCCGAATGGGATTCATCAACCATTACCATTGCATCGTATCTGCCGGCCAGTTCTGCAATTCTGTCGAGAGGTGCAACATTGCCATCCATGGAAAAGACACCATCCGTAACAATCAGTCTGAATCTCAGGTCTTTTGCAAGCTTCAGCTGCTTTTCGAGATCATTCATGTCGGCATTTTCATACCTGAATCGCTGGGCTTTGCAGAGACGTACCCCGTCGATGATGGATGCATGATTCAATGCATCGGAGATTATGGCATCCTGGTCGGTAAGAAGCGGTTCAAACACACCTCCGTTGGCATCAAAACAGGCTGCATACAGAATCGTATCCTCTGTGCCGAAAAATTCCGCGATCTTGCTCTCAAGTTTTTTGTGCAGTTCAGTGGTTCCACAGATGAACCTTACCGATGACATTCCGTAGCCATGGCTTTCCAGAGCGGATCGTGCAGCCTCGATAAGCTGCCTGTTGTTTGACAACCCAAGATAATTGTTGGCGCAGAAGTTAAGCACCCGCTGCCCTGTATCCAGCTCAATTTCTGCTCCCTGAGGTGATACAATTATACGTTCGTTCTTATACAGACCTGCTTCTTTTATCTCACTCAGAATGTCATTTAAATGTTCTTTGTAGGTAGTGTACATAACTTTAATTTTTATTTGAACCTTTGTGTTCCTTTGCGGGACCTTAGTGTTACTCGTGATGAAAAATATTTACTAGGGAACACTAAGGATATCAAGAAGTTGCACGAAGGGATCAGATTTTAAAACTGGTCCCAGTTTAAAATTACTTTACCGCAATTGCCTTCTTCCATAACGTCGAATCCCTTCTGAAAATCGTCGATACTGAAATGATGAGTGATTACCGGGCCAAGATCAATGCCTCCGATTATCATCTGTTCCATCTTATACCATGTCTCCCACATTTCCCTTCCGTAAATTCCCTTTAAGGTAATAGCCTTGAAAATAATATCAGTCCACGGTACCTCGAAATCTGACGGAAGGATGCCAAGAAGTGAAATACTTGAACCGTTGTACATGTTTTCTATCATCTCAATGAATGCTTTAGGGGAGCCCGACATTTCCAGGCCTACATCGAAGCCTCTCATTCCAAGCTTCCTGACAGCATCTGATATTTTTTCTCCCTTCGATGGATTGACTGTAAGAGTGGCTCCCATCTTTTTTGCTATTTCAAGACGGTAATCGCTAAGATCGCTGGCGACGATGAATCTCGCCCCTGAAAATTTTGCTATGGCAATAGCCATGCTGCCTATCAGTCCTGCTCCGGTGACAAGTACATCTTCTCCCAGAAGAGGGAAGGAGAGTGCCGTATGGGTTGCATTTCCGAACGGATCCATTATTGCTGCCCAGTCATCCTGGATCCTGGGATCAAGAGGTACTATGTTTGATGAGGGGATCCTTACATATTCCGCAAATGATCCGTCGATATTGACTCCTATCCCCAGCGTGTTTTCACAAACATGCTCTTTACCGCGCCGGCAGTTCCTGCAATGTCCGCAGGCAAGATGTCCCTCGCCCGTGACCCTGTCACCAGGCTTGAATATTTTGACCCCTGCCCCTGTCTTTTCGATATATCCCATGTACTCATGACCTATGATCATGGGTGTTTTAATGGTTCTTGCGGCCCACTGATCCCATTTATAAATGTGAAGATCTGTACCGCAGATAGCCGACTTTTTGACTTTTATAATAACATCGTTCAATCCTGGTTCAGGTATGGGAACCTCCTGCATCCAGATACCTTTTTCAGGTTTAGCTTTAACCAGAGCTTTCATTGTTTCCATCGGATATTCTTTATTTTCAATTGTCAGAGTGAATAGTCATGATGAAAAATCTTTCTTCCAGGTAGTTTATATTGTAATGCCTGGGTCATTATGCTTAAAGAATGATGGTTGCTAAATTAATACATTTATGATTGAGAAAAGCTGATTTTCCAGGTAGTATTATTTTAAGGGGTTTAACTATCTTTACATTGATAAAAACGAATATTTATGACAATGAGTAAGATACGGGTACGGTTTGCGCCGAGCCCGACAGGTCCGCTTCATATAGGTGGAGTCAGGACGGCTCTTTACAATTATCTTTTTGCAAGGAAGCATAACGGTACGTTTATCCTTAGAATTGAGGACACCGATCAGTCGAGATATGTTGAGGGGGCAGAGGAGTATATTATTCAGGCACTCAGGTGGTGCGGGATAGAAATAGACGAAGGTATTAATGAGGGTGGTGACTTCGGTCCCTACAGGCAAAGCGACAGAAAGAATATCTACAGGCAGTATGCTGATATGCTTTTCGACAGGGGATATGCATACTACGCATTCGACACTCCTGAAGAGCTTGAAAAAATGAGGATTGAAGCTGAGAAAGAGGGGGAAACATTCTTATACAACTCAGAGGTAAGGGACAGGCTCAGCAATTCAATATCCCTCGATCCGGTTGAATGGAATGCCAGGCTCGACAGGGGAGATCCTTTCGTGATCAGATTCAAAATGCCTGCTGATGAAGAAATTCATTTTGATGACCTGATCCGGGGGCATATTGTAGTTAACTCAAATACCTTAGATGACAAGGTATTGTTCAAATCAGACGGAATGCCTACCTATCATCTTGCCCATGCCGTCGACGATCATCTGATGAAGATCAGTCATGTCATCAGGGGAGAGGAATGGCTCCCGTCACTCCCGCTTCATGTTATGCTGTACCGTGCCTTTACCTGGGAAGCCCCATTGTTTGCGCACCTGCCATTGCTCCTGAAGCCAGATGGAAAAGGTAAGCTAAGCAAACGTGACGGTGACAAAATGGGATTCCCGGTATTCCCGCTTTACTGGCCCTATGGTGAAACTGCCAAAGGCTACAGGGAGGACGGATATTATCCGGAAGCATTTGTCAATATGCTGGCTCTTCTTGGCTGGAATCCGGGTACCGAACAGGAGATATTTTCGATGAGCGAACTTATAGAATTATTTTCCCTTGAGAGGGTGGGAAAATCAGGATCGAGGTTTGATCCGGAAAAAGCCAGATGGTTCAATCATGTATATCTTCAGAAAAGGTCAAATAATCAGTTGGCAATGGAATTCAGGGAGTTTCTGCGGGCTAAAAACCATCATGGCGATATTGTAAGGCTTGAGATCCTGATAGGCCTTGTAAAGGAGAGGGTAAGCTTTGTTAAGGATTTATGGGATCAGACCGATTTCTTCTTCAGGGCTCCTGAAAGTTATGATCAGGAAGCTGTTAGAAAAAGATGGACTGAAAACACTCCTTCATTACTGGTGGAATTAATGGATGTATTAAAGGAAACGGCTGATTTCACACCTTCGGGAACAGAAGCTTCTGTCAGCAGCTGGATCAAAGGAAAAGGGCACAACATGGGGGCTGTCATGAATGCCTTCCGGCTGGTGGTTGTCGGAGCTCTCCGTGGCCCTCATATGTATGACATTATAAGCTGGATAGGCAAGGAGGAAACATTAAACAGGATTGAAAGAGGGATTTCCATATTAGGCGGCCAAAAGCAATGAACCTTCCCCAGGCAGGTGATTTTATAGATATTCATACTCACGGTTCCGGCCCGGTCAGCGGTAAATTCATGGTCGAGATACTTATGGCCCATGAAGAGATATTGCCGGCAGAGCAGAAGGGAATTGCATTCGCAGCAGGTATACATCCGTGGCATCTGAACGAAGGCAACAGGAACAAGCTTGCAGAATTCATGCAAAAAGTGGCTCCGCATCCGGCAGTTGTTGCAATCGGGGAAGCCGGTTTTGACAGGCTAAGAGGCCCGGGCATAGAGCTTCAAAGGGAAGTCTTTGACGAACAGGTCAGATTGGCCTGCCAGCTTGGCAAACCTGTTGTAATACATTGTGTAAGAGCCTGGGACGAAATTCTGGCCGCACACAGGAGACTTAAACCATCGACAAACTGGCTGATCCATGGATTCAGGGGAAAGAAGGAACTTGCCTCGCAACTTTTATCAAGGGGCTTTTACATATCAATCTGGTTTGAGTTTGCATTAAGACCGGAATCAGCTGACCTTATAAGGTCTCTGCCCCTTGAGAAGCTGTTTTTGGAGACGGATGGCGCCGATACCGACATCAGGGATATTTACTTAAAGGTAGCAGCTGATCTCGGCCTTTCCCCTTATGAACTAAAAACGGTCATGTATAATAATTTTAAACGATTCTTTGGTATTGGCAACCGGTAAAGCCTTCCCGTTTCCGGATTAAATACCCGTGAAGGTAATCTTTGCCAATCATGAGGATCATGAATTACCAATTTGAATTTCGAATGGATAACTGGCTGTCAAGAACTGAATTGCTGCTGGGCACTGAGAAGCTGGAAAAGCTGAAAGCTTCCGGTGTCCTGGTTGTCGGACTTGGAGGAGTCGGAGCCTATGCTGCTGAAATGATCTGCAGGGCTGGAGTAGGGAGGATCACCATCGTCGACGGAGATACAATACATCCAACCAACCGCAACAGACAGCTTCCTGCCCTTACAAGCACCGAAGGGTCGCCAAAAGCGGCAATTATGGGAGAAAGGCTCCGGGAAATAAATCCGGAACTTGATCTGACTGTGATCGGGGAATATATCAGGGATGAAAGGATGATCGAAATTCTTGACCGCGGATATGATTATGTTGTTGACGCCATCGATACTCTTTCGCCCAAAATATATCTGATCTATAATTCATTGCAGAGAGGTTATCGCATTGTAAGCTCGATGGGGGCAGGCGGTAAATCTGATCCTTTGAAAATACGGATAAATGATATATCGGAGACCACCGATTGCCCCCTTGCCAGAATGCTGAGGAAACGTCTTCATCGTCTGGGAATAAGAAACGGGGTTACTGCAGTTTATTCGCCTGAAGCGATCGATAAATCAAGAGTCGTCCCGGTTACCGGGGAAAGGAACAAGGCTTCTGTCGTAGGAACAATATCCTATATGCCGCCGGCATTCGGGATAGCATGTGCTTCGGTTGTAATACGCGACCTTGCAGGAATTTCACGGTAGTATGCCAGTGGTCAGTCAACAGCTTTAGATTTTCTCCTGAAAAGATAAAAAGCGGGAATGCCTGCCACCACCGTCAATATGGCAACAGATGATTCCAAAGGCCTCTCAAGAAAAGAAAGCAGCAGGATAAGGGAACCTGCCAGAAGGTAAATCATCTGTGTAAAAGGAAATCCTTTCAGCCTTATGGCTTCACTATTGGTTTTCCTTAGTTTCCAGACCCCGGCTACCGTAAGAAGCGGGAAAATACCAAGGGCAAATCCCATATATGTCAGCACCTGTTCAAATGTACCTGAAAAGGCAAGAATTATTGCCAAAAGTCCCTGCAGCAGAATTGAGTTTGAAGGGACATGGAACTTCTTATGGATTCTGGCAACCGACTTGAAGAAGAGACCATCTTTTGCCATCGAGTAATAGACCCGCGGGCCAATGATAATGAAAGCGCTGAGAGATGAAAACAATGCAAAGGCGATAAGTACGGAAAATAAGATCTCGGCTGATTTCCCGAAAAGATTACCCATTGCAAGCCCTCCGACTGATATTACGCCCTTCATTTCATCAGGATTGATACCATAAATATAAAGTGCGTTTATCCCAATATAAAGGAGGGCCACTATTGCAGTACCATATATAAGTGACCGGGGTAGCGTCTTTCCCGGATTCCTGATCTCGGCGCCAAGGTATGTTGAGGCATTCCATCCGCTGTAGGCAAACATGATCCACATCAGCGAAAGTCCCATGGTTTTCCATCCGGCCAGACCCTGTGGTATGCTGCCGCCATCGGAGAAGTTTGAAAAGTCTCCATTACCTGAAGCAAATCCGGCTGTTAATAAAATAACAATAAGCAGTATTTTCAGAATGGTAAGTACATTCTGGATCCTTGCTCCGTACTTGATCCCGGTGTAATGGATTAAAGTAAATATAAGGATGACGGATACCGACAGCATCTTTTTTGTCATTTCCGGCTGCATCACGCCTGAATCCTGCATCCATATGGAAAATCCAGGGAGAGCCCTGGTGAAATATTCGCTGAAACCCAATGCTGAAGCAGCTATCGGTGCTGAAAATCCGACGATGAACGATACCCATCCGCTGAGAAATCCAAAAAGCGGATGGTAAAGTCTCGAAAGGAAAAGATATTCACCGCCGGCTCCCGGCATCGCTGCACCAAGCTCACCGTACGAAAAAGCGCCGCAAAGCGCTATGAATCCTCCTGCTGCCCATAGTATCAGCATTATTACCGGATCATGAAGGCCTGCCATAAGCAGTCCGGAAGTGGTGAATATCCCTGCGCCGATCATATTGGCAATGACAATATTGGTAGCAGGGAAAAGCCCAAGCTTTCTTTCAAGCGAGTTTTCCATCATCAGAGTGATTATTTTTCGGCTGTTTTGTAACTTATGGACACTCCTCCACCTGCATTGTTAACTGTGGTCCTGTAATTCGGAAGACTCTTAACATAATCGAGAAAAACGGACGTGCCGCTGTATGAACCGTAACTTCCGCGAACTCTTTCTGAAATATTATGAGCAGTGAAACAGCCACCAACTTTAAGTTTGGGATCTATCAGGATAAAATAGTTTTTGTACCAGTCCTTGTCAGCATCACTGAAAACAAAATCAAACGGGCCTTTTAGCTCCTTTACCAGATCATGCGCATTGGCAAGCCTGGCATCGATATACTCCGAAAGCCCTGCCTGCCTGAAGTTTTCAAGAGCTGTCTTGTGCCTTCTCTCATCAATGTCGATTGTTATAAGTTTGCCTCCTGTTTTGCTGAGTGCCCAGGCTATCCAGATGGCTGAATGACCGGTAGAGGTGCCGATTTCCAAAGCGGATTTATAATTCCCCCTGAGAACGAGGTCATGTAGCAGCTGACCATCAACCCACGGAACATTCATGTCGTACCAGTGCCGGGAATGTTCATTGAGGAATTTTTTAACCTTCTCATCAAGATACGTATCAGCTTTGCCTGGCTGGCCGGAAGCCGGACTATTTGTCAGGCTGAAAAAAAAACAGACCAGAATTACTTTCAGAATATTTTTCATCAGCCACATTGTCCTCATAAGTGAAATTTCCCCAAATCTATGAATAAATCGCATTTTCCAGTTGCATTTTTATAAAACATTGAAAACATTTTTGTTCATTAAACATTAATTTTAGGCTTTTGTTAGAACAACCGAAATCAGTTGATGTGACAGGGTCAGAATGATATATTCCATTTCCCAAAACAAAAAGTCAGGTGCTTATCTCTGCATTAGGAAATAACCGTTCGGATGAATAATTATAACTTTTCAAAATGATGCCAGTCAGAAAAGAATCCGTTTACATTGAGTATTTAATTGCTGCTATTGCTCTTCTGAATGTAATATCCCATCTGGTTTTTTCTTACAATCTTGAATATCACCGTGATGAACTCCTGTATTTCTCGCTGGGAAGCCATCCGGCTTTTGGATATGCAACAGTACCTCCCATGATAGGGTGGGTAGCATGGATAATGCAGCAGCTGTTTGGAAACTCCATTTTTGCCGTGAGGCTGTTTCCCGCATTAATGAGCGGATTAATGATTTTTCTGGTTTCTGCTCTTGCACGAGAACTTGGCGGATCATCATATGCACGGATACTTGCTGCAATAGGTTGTTTCATATCGATATTCGGCCTTAGAAGCTTCCTGTTGTTTCAGCCGGTTCACATTGATCTGATAATGTGGACACTGATATTGTATTTTATTATAAGGTATGTAAATACGGGAGCACGAAAGAATCTGCTGATACTTGGAGCTGCAGTTGGTTTTACCCTGCTGAACAAGTACCTGGCCGGAATTCTTCTCTTTTCATTGCTGATTGTTGTTCCATTCACGAAACACAGGAAAGTGTTCAATGATAAATATTTCTGGTATGGAGCCCTCGCCGGCTTTCTGGTGTTCCTTCCTAATTTTATATGGCAGATTGTAAACGGATTGCCTGTAATAAACCATTTTACTGAGCTCAGGGAAACACAACTGGTAAATGTCGACGGGAAATCATTCCTGATAGAACAGCTGTTGATTCCGGGCGCTGCATCATTTCTGACTGTGGCAGGAATTATCTACCTTCTTTTCATCAACCGGGCAAAAGATTACAGATTCCTTGCTTTTGTAACGATAAGTGTAATTTTTACACTCTTTTTGCTGCACGGGAAAAGCTATTACACCCAGGGAGTATTTCCGTTTCTGATAGCAGCCGGGGCTGTCGCCTGGGGTGAAATACTTCATCGGAAATTTGCTCAGACTGTATTTGCGGTCATTATTATAATCATATCAGTCCCTTTCTTCCCGATAGGTATCCCTGTTTTTGGCCAGGAACGACTGGTTAAACATTTTGCCCATATCGTCGACAGATACGGGATGGATTTTGTGTGCAGGTTTGAGGACAACTCAATTCACTCCCTGCCCCAGGACTATGCCGATATGCTGGGCTGGGAGGAGCTGGCTGCGATAGCTGACAAAGGCTGGAAAATGATTCCCGAAAAGAATGCAGCCTTTATCTATTGTGAAAACTATGGTCAGGCGGGAGCTGTGACTGTGATCGGAAAAAAATACGGGCTGCCTGAAGCAGTATGTTTCAGCGAGAGTTTCCGCTACTGGATCCCGGAAGAGTTTGATCCTGACATAACATCAGCGCTTTACATTAATGATGAATTGGGGGATGATGTGAGAGCCATTTTCAGGGACATCAGGAAGATAGGAAGCATTTCCAACCCTCATGCAAGGGAATATGGGACAACCGTGTGGCTTATCCGCGATCCTGCAGAAAGCTTCAATCATTTCTGGAAAATGAGGATCAGGGAACTTTAGCTGACAACAATAATTCGGGTCCCCGTGCTTATTAAACATTTTTGAGTATTTTTGGTTTAATTATTAAGAGGCCTTAAGAGATCTTAAGGCAATTTTAAAACGGAGTTAATTTTTATAAGGATATGAGTTTTTCGGATTTTGTAACGCCTTGCGGCAAAAGGATCAACAAGGAACATTTCATTCATCTTGTGCAGGTCTCAAGGGCAGATGGTAAAATACAACCTTCTGAATTTGAACTTTTGCATAAGGAGGGAAGAAAATTTGGGCTTACCGACCCGGAAATTGACAGGATTATTGAGAAGGAAAGCAAGCGTCATTATGATCCGCCCTACAGTCTGCATGAAAAATTTGATCAGCTTTATAATATTGTGGAAATAGTGCTTGCTGACAATGAAGTAAGTGAAGCTGAAATGAAATTAATAAACAGGTATGCCATAGAAGCAGGATTTGATGACAAGACGATCCCAAAACTTGTCGACCTCCTGGTTAAAGGAGTCAGAGAAGGGAAAGATGAGGAAATCCTGCTTAAGGAATTCAGGAAAAAACATCTTTTCGCCGACTGACACTCCAGTTTTTCCCCGTAATCTGTTGACTTGTTTCTTAAAATTGTCTAACTTGTAAGGATAATTACCTGATATTTAAACAAACAAGTTAGATTATGAGAATCCTTCTTGCTGGATTGACTGCTTTTGTGGTCTGGGCATTCTTCTCAACATGGCTTTATACAGATGTATTGAGACATGCTGCAAGAAAACCGGTCCCTGTGCAGATAATCCCCGAAACAAAAGACAATGCGGCAGACTCCCTTGCAAGGATATATGCCATGATGCCCAAAGACCTTACGATGTGGTTTGAGTTTAATAAATCCGGACTCACATCCGATCCCCAGTTTGAATCAGGCCTTGCGGAATTTAAAAGCTGGCTTGACAAGTATCCTGAATCAGTGCTCCTTGTAACCGGACATACCGATCTTGTCGGTGACAAGGAATATAACCTGAAGCTTGGCATGGACAGAGCACAGGCAGTGCAAAAATTTCTTGAGGACAAAGGCTTTCCCGCTTCCCGGATGGTAGTTGATTCCAGGGGCGAAGATGAACCTGTGGCAGGTTACATAAGGGCCGAAGACCGTGCGAAAAACAGAAGAACAGTAATTTCAATAAAAAAATAATATCATGGGATCATTTATAATACTACAAGTAATGTCAGTGACTGCTGCAGTTATTTTAATTGTTGCACTGCTTCTGGTGGCCGGTCTGATAGGCTACCTGACAGCCTGGTTTTATGCAAAATCGGTATATACTCCGATAATTAAAAAGCTCGAAGATGAAAAAGTTCAGCTTAACAGGGAAATTTCAGGATTGAAGGACGATATAAGCAAGCTCGAATCAAAGGTCACAAGCCTGAACGGAAAGATAAAAGACCTCGAAAAAGAGATCTCGGATAAGGAAAAAGAGATCTCCGACAGAGTAAATGAGATCCGCGATCTGAAGAAAAAGATCAAGGAATAACCTTTGCTGAAATCCATTAACCACGGAGTTTCACTGAGTTATACGGAGTATCACGGAGTTTTTTCAAACAGGTTTCATACAGTGTTACGTGAATTATCTATGTTGGCGCGGATTTACCTCCGGTGAGCTCGCAAAATAAAACCTCTTTAGCCGCTGGCGCGAATTTGCAATCAGTGCCTTTTGCTCGGTTGCAATCCGCGCCATGGTTATCAAAATTTCAAATAAGACTCATTTACACTTAGGATTGAAAACTTCACGCACCACAACGGGATTACCGTCCTTATCCCATACAAAATGGAACTGGAAGTATAATGTCATGAAGAGCTTGCCGTTTTGTGTAATATTGGCATGCGCCACCCCCGCAGAATTCTTTGGGAGACCATTGTCAAAACTCATTTCCTTTTGATTATAAATCCAACGCAACTCATATTCCCCAGTTGTCAGACCACTAAGTATTCCTGTCGCTTTTTCCTGATAGTTCCAATTGTAAACTGCTTCCCCGCGGGAAGAATTGGTGAAAAATCCATCCAGAACAATAGTACCATAGATGGGTTCAGTCAGACATGGAATGTCCGGACTTGGGTCTAATCCCCAGTACCAGATTTCATGATTTTCTACTATGGGTTTCTGAGCATTAGCGTTATAGAAAAAGAAAGCCATGGCAATGAATAAAATACTGCTGAATTTTAGTGTTTTCATTGTTTTAAGGTTTTGGTTTGTAAAAAGAATTTTAAAATGGGTGTTTACTATATCATTTTCTGTGACCTTATGAGTACTTTATTGCAAAGTTCAGATTCTCTTTAATCTGAAACCACCTCATTTGTAACATAAAACTGCCGCTATGTAACATTTTTTGATGTTTTCATCAAAAACCACCAGTTTATTATATTCAGTCTGACCGGAAAGTCATAAATTAATGTTCGCTGTTGGATAAAATTCAAAGGTGATTTTAGTCATCAACAGAGCTATGTATATCAGGAAGTTCTGCCTTCCGGCAATTTTTTATCTGTTCATTTCTTTATTTACAGGGAATGGCCAGAAGGTCATTATCCCTGAAATAAGACCTGCCGATGCTAGATTCGATAATTTTCTCAGAAACGAGGAGGAAGCCGGACTGGCAGCAACAAGTATTTTCCAGGATAAAAAAGGTTTTATCTGGTACGGAACTGAATTCGGCTTAAACAGGTTTGACGGCATAAGCTTTAAAACTTATGGCCTGGGGAACAGCGACTCTAGTCTTATGGGATTCTGTGTCTATTCTGTTTTTGAGGATTCTGAAGGCACAATCTGGGCAGGGACTGCAGGTGCCCTCAACGGAATAAATCCGGTATCAGGAAAAATAGCTCATTTTGTACCCGACACAAATGATTTTGCAAGCCGCGACAATTCGATAAGATTTATTAAGGAAGACAGAAACGGATTATTATGGCTGATAACCGAAAGGGATATTTTTAACTTCAACAAGGAGAAGGAAGCTTTTGCCAGATTTCCCCTTGATCCTTCCGCATGGCAAGACGGATATAAGGCAATGGTTTTTGAAAAAGACTGGTTCCTTGAAGACAGGGCAGGAAGGATCTGGGTCGGCACCAATGCAGGACTTTACAGGTATGACGGACGAAGCTGGACAAGGATCTTCCCGGCTGATCGGGATTTTGATAAAGGCGGTTGCTATAAAGTCAACTGCGTCAGGGAGGATGATGAAGGAAATATCTGGATTGCCACTGAGGCCTTCGGCCTTCTGAAAATATCTGATGGTAAAAAAGGATCATATGAAGTGATAAGAATTCTTCCGGATAATGTTAAACCTCCTGAAAAATTAATTGTCACTTCAGTTTTACCGGAATCAAAAAACAAATTATGGATATTTTATAACAGCACCCTTGTTGATTTTAATACTGTTACCGGTGAATCAAAAAGTTATCTCTTTTCCGACAAACCGTTTGTGCCGGGATGGGGAAACCTGCTTCGTATTGATAAAATGTTCAGGAATAAAGATGGCAGCCTTTGGTTAATTTATATTGGCGCCGGATTTGTTCTCAGGTTCGATCCCGCGAAGGAAAACCTTCGTTATTACCAGGTACCGCGATGGGTAGAATTTGACTGTATCAGGGATAATACAGAAAATTTCTGGTTTGCATCGGTAGCACAGACCATATTCAGGCTTGTTACTGATACGCTGCCGTTTATGACTAAACTGATCCCAAACAGTGATTTTGTTCACGTTGGAGAGAAGCAGAGAATATGCCAGGACGAAAATGGAGATCTATGGCTTGCATTGTCAGGAGGAGTATTTAAAATTAGAAATCCCGACATGAGTCCTGAACTGAAACTGGAAAAGATTGAACTCCCCGATAATAAAGGCGAACCAGGGAGTGTTATGTATGACAAAAAAGGAAATTTATGGTTCGGCCTGAGTAAGGGGATTATCTTTAAATATGATCCATCAGGAAAATCTTTCCGGAGATTCGACCTGCCGCAGGGATCTTTCCCTGATAATGACAACTTCATTACTTTAATTGCTGAGGACAGCCAGGGAAATACATGGTTTGCTGTCCAGAATGAGGGACTTTTTAAACTTCCGCATAAAGGAAATACAATTATAAAAACTGTAAGGGCTCAGGAACTTTCGGGAAGCAACGCCGAGCCTTATATTATTGACTTCATGATAGATAAAAATGATGAGCTATGGTTGTCGACTCTCGATGGACTCTTCAGGATGGATAAATCTGGTAAAACAATAAGAAATTATACCGGATTCGAAAGCACAGGAAGAACCTATGGCAGTTTTTACTTAAGAATAGTTGAAGACGGTAATAAGAATATATGGGTGCTGAACTCTCTTCTTGGGCCATATCTGCTTGACAGAGATAATGATATATTTAAGAAGCCTGAAGGTTTATCTCTTTCCTCAGAGTATGGTTTTACCGATCTTCTCCCTGATGACAGGAACCGGCTCTGGATAGGGGCTTACGGGACAATTATAACCGTTGACCTGCCGGCTATGACGTCACGACATTATATTTTACCTCAGAAAAGCGGAGAGATTCATTCACTTCTTCTTAATTCCGGTAAAGCAGCTTTTGTTGTCAATAACAAGCTGTTTATTTTTCCTGAGAAAGCCCCGTTAAACAGAAATATTCCACCAGTGTACATATCAGGACTAAGCGTTAATGGCACTGAATTTAATAAACTCTTTCCCGATGCAGGAAATATTACAGACCTGAAAAAAGCTGACCTCAGGTTTCATCAGAATAATCTGAAATTCGAAATCTCCGTCCTTAATTATACCGATCCCCGGCTTAATAAATGCAAATATTTTATGAAGGGTATTGATAAGGATACTGTTCTGACTTCTGCCGGGTTAATGGCAGAATATAAGCAGATGCCTCCGGGTCGTTATAAGTTCTGGGTCACCGGTTCAAACAATGACGGACTTTGGAATCCTTCGGGTGTGTCGCTGGATATACGCATCCGGCCCCCCTGGTATGCTTCGGTTGCGGCCTGGATAGTATATGCAGTCCTGTTTTTATTCTTTATTGTTTCCTTTATAAGAATGAGAACTTACAAGCTTAAAAAGGATAAAAAAAGACTCGAAGCCATTGTGAAAGAGCGTACTGAAGAATTAGAAGTAAAAAACCGACAGCTTGCCGAAGTTGACAGGATCAAGACCCATTTCTTTACCGATATCTCGCATGAAATCCGCACTCCTTTATCACTGATAATCGGGCCGCTTGAAACTATTTCAAAGGAGGAGATCCTTAATTCCAGAATATCAGGGATGATGGAAATAATGAAAAGAAATGCGCAAAGGCTTATGCAGCTGGTCAACCAGCTTCTCGATATCTCGCGTTTAGATTCAGGCAGGATGAAGATCAGCCTGGTCAGGGAAGATATTGTAAAATGCCTGAAAATACTTGTTTATGAGTTTCTCTCGGCTGCCGAAAGCAAACAGATAAAATACATTGCCTATCTTCCTGAAAAAGATTTTATTACCTGGTTTGACAGAGACAAGGTTGAAAAGATAGTATCGAACCTCCTCTCAAATGCGTTTAAATATACTCCCGTAAATGGCACAATAGAATTTTCAATGTTAATTGAAGATCCTGATAAACAAAAAGATAAGCCTGTGATGACAATTAGGGTTACCGATTCGGGACCGGGAATAGAAAAAGAACATCTAAGCAGAATTTTCGACAGGTTTTTCAGGGTGGAGGGAAGGAATGAAGCCGAAAACCATGGAACCGGTATAGGACTATCCCTGACACAGGAATTTGTAAGCCTGCTCCATGGAGAAATTTCTGTGAACAGTGAAAAGGGAAAAGGATCAGAATTTGTTGTAAGTTTTCCTGTCGGGAAGGACCATCTTTCAGCAGATGAATATGTTATTATTCCTTCACCTTCACTTGAACCGGAAAGACCTGATAATCCGGTACTGATGCCCTATTCAGTTTCTGAAAGGAAAACCAGGAACCAGGCAAGTGAAGCTAAAGTTCTTGTAATAGAAGACAATGAAGACCTCAGGAATTTCATCAGGGAAAGCCTTTCGGACGCTTATCAGATCCTTGGAGCTGAAAACGGACGTATCGGATTAAATACGGCATTTACAATGATGCCCGACATCATAATCACGGATATAATGATGCCTGATATAGATGGCATTAAGCTTTGTACAACATTAAAGAATGACGAACGCACAAGTCATATCCCGGTGATCATGCTGACGGCAAAAGCGACTACTGATGACAAACTTGATGGACTAAGGTCGGGTGCAGATGATTATATTTTTAAACCGTTTATTGTAGATGAACTTAAAGCACGAATATCCAACCTTCTTCAGACAAGGGAGAAGCTGAAACTGAAATATCAGAATGCAGGAATTCCGGAGGCTGGTAGCAAACAGCAACTATCAGTGGATGACAGGTTTATTGAAAAAGTGGTGACAATCATAAACGAGAATATCCCGGATTTTGAATTTGATGTCAGCGTTTTACATGAGCAATTGGGAATGAGCAGGATGCATCTTTCGCGCAAGCTTAAGATACTCACAGGCTCCTCTCCTCATATACTGATAAGGAACTTACGGCTCAGGAAGGCTGCCGAACTCCTTTCACGGCATTCGGGCAATATTACCGAAATAGCCTACAGCGTTGGCTTCTCGAATCCATCAGGCTTTACAAAAGCTTTCAGGGAATACTTTGGCGTGTCACCAAAGAACTACTCAAAACAGTAGGAAGACGGAAGACAGGAGACCGAAGACGGAAGTTAACCCTCACTGGCGCGGATCTGCGATCCGTGCCTTTCACTCCTCTATTGCCGAGTGATAATCCTGAAGCGACCTTACCACATAGGCCCCGTTCTGCCGTTCCTTTATGCCTTTCGTTGCTGCAAGGGCAGCTGAAGTTGTAGTGATATATGGAATCTTGTATTTGATGGCATTCTTTCTGATGTAGGAATCATCATATTCACTTAGCCGGCCGGCCGGGGTATTTACAACAAGATCAATTTCCCCGTTCTTTATTGCATCGACTATATTCGGGCGTCCCTGGTGAACTTTTAATATCAGTTCCGCCGGGATCCCGTTGTTCCCGAGGAAAGTCTTTGTACCTCCCGTCGAGAGTATCCTGAACCCCATATCCCTGAAATTCATGGCTGCTTCAAGTATGCGGTATTTGTCACGGTCTGCTATGGTGATCAGTACAGTTCCCTTTATCGGCAGGGAAGACTGGGTTGCTTCCTGCGACTTGAAAAATGCCATTCCATATGAATCCGCCATTCCCAGGACCTCACCTGTTGACCGCATCTCGGGTCCCAGAAGCGGATCAATTGACGGGAACATATTGAAGGGGAACACGGCTTCCTTAACTCCATAGTGACTGAATGACCTGTTTCTAAGGCCAAAATCCGAAAGCTTTTGTCCGAGAAGGATCTGAGTTGCTATTCGTGCCATGGAAATATTGCAGACCTTCGAAACCAGGGGAACGGTACGGGAAGCCCTTGGATTGGCTTCAAGGATGTAAACCGTATCTTCATATATGGCATACTGAATATTGAGAAGGCCGATAACTTTGAGCTCCATGGCTATTCTCCTTGTATAGTCGTAGATGGTCTTTTTATGCTCTTTAGGTATCACCACCGGCGGTATTACGCAGGCGGAGTCGCCTGAATGGATTCCTGCATATTCAATGTGTTGCATCACTGCCGGGACAAATGCATCGGTTCCGTCAGAGATGGCATCAGATTCAGCTTCTATTGCATCCTCAAGGAATTTATCAAGCAGTAAAGGTCTGTCGGGTGATACACCCACGGCTTTTGCAACATACTCCTCAAGCATCTGCTCGTCAAGTATTATCTTCATGGCCCTTCCTCCGAGAACATAGGAAGGCCTTATCATTAGGGGATATCCTATCCTTCCGGCAATCCGCAG
>CAZTDW010000038.1:0-24632 GCA_964611835.1 uncultured Rikenellaceae bacterium
CCAGGTCTTCCATGGTCTTTCAATAGTCCCAGAATACATGTCGTTACCATTAGTAGCAACATAATACACCTTCGCTGAAGCAATTGAACTTAATGAAAGAAAGAATATTAAAATTCTAACAAACATCAGGAAATAATATAATATTGACTAATACAATTATAACGAATTTTTTATCATGATGTTGCCTTTATCATCATCTTATGATTTTCATATTACAATTACATAGTTGATCATAACAATGAAGCTAGAAACATTGCTAATTACCTGAAATACAATCTAAAATTGCTATTCAGGAATAATTGTTTTCAGAGCATAAGTACAAAACTATTATTGAAGCGCTAACTTTAAAATATTCCAAAGATACTATTATTAGAATATTTGCTATGCAAGAAGATTTCAATCTGTTATAAAATTAATAATTACTTAATAAATTGCGACTATAATTGAAAATATTGATAATTAATTAATATATGCCAAATGAATAGAAATACTATTGTATTCATAATGGTAATTTATATTCTATCCATAGCTAATGTAGAATCCCAGGATAGTACTAATGTTAATGGAATCAAGGAAGCCAAATCTAACCGGTCCATTGTTACTTTGTCTTGCCTTGGAGTCGGATATGCAGGAGAACTTTTACTTTTAGATAAAGTCTTTTACGGGAATGACCCCAAAATTTCTTTCTATTATGCTCATGATAGCAAAAGTTATCTGCAGGTAGACAAACTTCAACATTCATTTTGTTCATATTTAGAAGGTTATGTTGGATATAACCTTCTTAAGTACTCTGGGATGAAAAAGAACCTTGCATTATTCATAGGAGGTTCCTTAGGCACAATAATTCAAACTCCTAAGGAGTTCATCGATGGACGACATTTCGGTTCAGGGTTTTCATGGAATGATATACTGAGCAACATAGCTGGCTCAGTGTTTTTTATAGGTCAGGAAATTTTATTTGATGAGCAGGTTTTGTTACTTAAATTTAGTTATTCACGTTCTTATTACGCCAGACAAGCAAATGGATATCTGGGATATAATTATTTTCAAGGTTACTTTCGGGATTATAATGGTCATTCTTATTGGTTATGTCTAAATGCAAACAAATTGTTTTGTAAAGATCAAATTCCTGATTGGATTAACATTGCTGCCGGTTACAGCGCCAACGGAATGTTCGGGGCATTTATGAATGAAGAATTCTACAATGGCGTAAAACTACCCGAAACCCAACGATATCGCCAATTCCTGCTCTCACTCGATGTAGACTGGCCTGAAATAAAGACAAGATCAAAATTCCTGAAAAAAGTATTAAACACAATGGTTTTTATCAAATTACCTTTCCCCGCTGTTGAATTTAATTCAAAGGGACAATTAAAAGGGTACTGGTTGTATTTTTAGAATGTATCTTTTGGGTAAATTTGAATTCTTATTTATCCGATTGATCATTCATATTATTAATTCCAAACAGATGAAAACATCCACACGAGCAATTGCAGTTGTTTTATTCGCTCTTTATTCTTTTCTCGCCTCTGCTCAGATCCCTGAGCAGATGATCAAGGTTATTGTAACCCCAAACCATGATGACTGGCTTTATAAACCCGGTGAAAAAGCCTCCTTCAGCGTCCAGGTTCTTTTCCATAACAATCCCGTTAAGGGTGTAAAGGCATATTTTGAGGTGGGCCCTGAAAAAATTGAGCCATTCAAAAAAGACTCAGTCATTCTCGACGGCAAAAACCTGATCATCGACGGAGGAACCCTGAAATCTCCGGGTTTTTTAAGATGCCTGGTTACTGTCAATTATGAGGGGAACAGATACCGCGGACTGGCAACCGCAGGATTCAATCCCGAAGCTATTAAGCAAACAGTGTCCAGACCCTCTGATTTTAATGATTTCTGGAACAATGCAAAATCAGAACTTTCAAAAATTCCACTCGATACACGCATGACCCTTGTGCCTGAGCGGTGTACCGAAAAAGTGAATGTCTACCACGTGAGTATTTTAAATCATGGTTATTCAAGAATATATGGAATGGCGGCCATCCCCAAAAAGGAGGGAAAATATCCTGCCGTGCTTGTTGTTCCCGGTGCGGGGGTTCGTGGATATTCTCCCGATCTGAATCTGGCTGAAAAGGGAATCATAACCTTCGTTATCGGCATCCACGGTATCCCGGTAAATCTCGACCCGGGTGTTTATCTTGATCTTGGTAGCGGAGCCCTGAGGGAGTACTGGACATTCAACATGGACAACAAAGACAGGTATTATTACAAGAGAGCATACCTTGGCTGCGTAAGGGCAAACGATTTTATTACCTCCCTTCCGCAATATGACGGAACTAACCTGGCTGTGACCGGTGGAAGTCAGGGAGGGGCCCTGTCAATAATTACAGCAGCTCTCGACACCAGGGTTAAATTCCTTGCTGCCCTGTATCCTGCGCTCTGCGATGTAACAGGTTATCTTAACGGCAGGGCAGGAGGGTGGCCCCATTTTTTCGACAGGAACAATGTATCATTCCATAACCTGAAGGAAAAGCTCGAGACAATACCCTATTACGACGTCGTCAATTTTGCACGAGAGCTGAAAATACCCGGCTTCTATACCTGGGGATTCAATGATGAAACCTGCCCGCCAACATCCATGTATGCAGCGTATAACCTGATCAGCTCGCCAAAAACACTGACTTTAATACATGATACAGGCCACTGGACTTATCCTGAACAACATTCAATACTCAGAAACTGGCTTACTGAAAAACTGGGAATACAATAGAAGACATATTTGATATAAGAAGGGCTTTTTCAGGAGATTGAATCAGCATTTCCACCGCATCCGGTGTTTTGTTTCGAAAACACCTCATCGGTATGCTGAGAATGCATAGACGCCTTTTCCTGCGAAAGCCTTTCTTGTTTTCACCGTTTAATAGATGTTAATAAGTGTAATCAAATAAATAACTGATGATATATTTTAAAATAATATCTTCAAAAATTTGAAAAAGAATTTAACTTTAAAGCCTTTTTACTTTTAACTTATATTATTAATTTACTATGTGACCCTTTGTGTAAACCTTTGAGCTCTGTAGTTAAATATTTTTTTACCACAAAGTTGCCCGAAGGTAACACTGAGGATCACAAAGAATTACATCATATTTTAAATATTTCGAATTAATCAGATTAAAACAAACATAATGTCAGCGTTTACCCGGCAGTATAATACCGAATCACCTAAAAGCTCCCAGACATACATTGTTGCCACCGCCTTCCTGTCTCTTTTTGCTCTCGTCGGTTTTGCATTTTACGGATTGCCGTTTTTCTTCGATTTTATGACGAAGGAATACGGATGGTCGAGGACGGTGGTTACATCAGGAAATGCTGTAGGGAAACTGCTTGTCGGTCCGCTTTTTGGATTTATTGCAGGCTGGCTGATTGATAAATACGGGCCACGCCGTCTTATGCTTGCAGGTGTGCTGATGATGGGAACCGCTCTTGTGGGATTGAGTTTTGCCGATTCGCTTGGCCTGTTCTATCTGTTTTATATATTCAACGCACTTGGTTATGTATGCGGAGGTCCTCTGCCCTGCCAGGTTCTGATATCACGATGGTTTGACAAGAACAGAGGCAAAGCAATGGGCATTGCCTATCTTGGAATTGGAGCAGGAGGAGCACTTGTCCCTCTTATTGCTGCTTCCCTTGAGAAAAATTACGGATGGCATAATTCACTCGCCGCACTTGGGATTATGGTTGTGCTTATTGCATTTCCAATGGTGTATTTCATTAAAGGTTCTTCCGCTAAACCCGTAAAGGAAGGAAATCCTGAACCGGCTGTCCCGGTAAGGAACATACTCACCAACCGGAATTTTTATCTGCTCGGGATAGGAAGCATGTGCGCAATCGGAGTAGTTGGAGGTATAAACCAGCATCTTAAGCTTTATCTGAGAGATATGAATTTCTCTCAGACTGAAGCAGCTCATGTTATTTCGCTTGTGCTGCTGTCGAGCCTCATTGGCCGTGTTTTGATGGGATGGCTTGCCGACCTTATTTCCAGAAAATATGTTATGATGCTTATCTACCTTACGGTCGCTTCAATTATATCGCTTTTGCTGGTTCCTGATTTTACCGGAAGAATTTACATATTTGCCGTTATCTTCGGGATAGGTCTTGGAGGAGATTATATGATCATACCACTTATGGCGGGCGATCTTTTTGGTGTGCGAACTCTTGGAAGGACAATGGGAATAATACTTGTGGCGGATGGGGTTGCTGAATCACTGTTCCCCATGCTTCTGGGTGCCTTGTACGACATCAACAAGAGCTACACGATGGGATTCGCCATACTGATAGGAGTTGCTCTTACCGGTGCCCTGATTATTTCTTTCCTTCCGAAAAAAACTCTTGAGAAATCCTGATTTACATCAACCGGTTGATATGTCAGATAAGGAACATCTGTTAAAAGTTATTAAATATCCATTAATAAAAATCCTCAATTCCCGTTTAATTCTAAAATTGCTATTTTTGATTGAAAGTGTAGAAACCAATTAAACATATGTAAAAACCAACTGTATAACATTTTAAAAACTATTTGAATCATCATGAGAGATAAGTATTCTTTAACTTCATTGCAGATGACAGCTCTGGTTATCCTGCGGTTTCTTATAGGCTGGCATATTCTGTATGAGGGATTTTCGAAACTTTTGATTCCGAACTGGTCATCCCTTAGTTTCCTGCAGGAGTCAAAATGGATAATGTCGGGCTTTTCAAACTGGATCATTTCACATGCAAATGTCCTGAATGCTGTGGATTTCCTTAATACCTGGGGACTTATTGCAATAGGACTGGCATTGATCCTCGGTCTGTTCACCCGTCTGGCTTCAATTTGCGGAGCAGCGTTGCTTTTCATATATTATCTTAACAATCCCCCGCTGATAGGGCTTGAATATACCCTGCCGACAGAAGGAAGCTATCTTATTGTAAGCAAAACACTCATTGAAGCGGCTGCTCTTGTGGTTCTGGCCGTGTTCCCTACCGGGATGTTTTTTGGACTTGACATGCTGATTAAGAAACACAGGATTGATAATAATAATTAGGAGGAATAAATGATGGATAAGACAAAACCGACAAATCAGACCTCTTCTTCAAGCGATACAAACAAGGATAATTCACCACTGAAGAGAAGAACTGTATTGAAGGCTCTGGCCGGGCTTCCCGTGCTCGGACTTTTCGGACTTGAGCTGGCTGAAAAACGTAATTATGATAATGAAAAGAAAAACAGGATCCTGAGGGACCTGGGACTTGACAATATTCAACAACCGGTATTGACTCCCATGCCTTCCAAAGGCGATGTGATCAGGATCGGGATTATAGGCTTCGGCAACCGGGCGACAGCTCATGCCAATGGACTGGGTTATATGCATCCGGCCGATGTTGAGAAGAACAAGACCAATGGTTCACTCGAAGACTGGCTGATGCAGGAAGATCTGAATGTTGCAATTACCGGCATTTGTGATGTTTTTGACCTTCATGCCGAACATGGGCTTGAAACGGCAAGAAATACAATAAGGGCCGGTGGGGGAAAAGTCTATGATCTGCCTGTAAAGAGGTACAGGACCTATCAGGAGATGCTCGATGACAAGGATATCGATGCCGTGATGGTTGCAACCCCTGATCACAGCCATGCTCCCATTACTGTTGCAGCAGCAAGAGCAGGAAAACATGTATATTGTGAAAAAGCCCCTGCACATACAGAAGATCAGCTGTATGAACTTTACGACACTATTAAGAACAGCAGCATTGTGTACCAGCTGGGGCATCAGGTGCCACAGAGCGTTGTGTTCCAGCAGGCAAAGGACATCATAAAGAAAGATATCCTTGGTAAAATAACTCTGATCGAAACCACAACCAACCGGAATTCTTCAGACGGAGCATGGATCAGGCATCTCGACAAAGATGGAAATCCTAAACCGGGAGATGAAAAATCCATCGACTGGGACCAGTGGCTCGGACCCGCACCAAAAGTCCCTTTCAGTATCGACCGATTCTACAACTGGACTAAATTTTTTGATTATGACATCGGTCTGTTAGGACAATTATTCACTCACGAGTATGATTCTGTAAACCAGCTTCTGCGTATAGGGATCCCCAAATCAGTCGTGTCATCAGGAGGTATATACTTCTGGAAAGACAACAGGGAAATGGCTGATATGCTTCATAGTGTATTTGAGTATCCCGACAGGGATCTGACATTGTTGTACAGTGCAAGTCTATCAAGCAGCCTCAGCAGGGGAAGGGTGTTTATGGGTCATGACGCATCAATGGAACTCGGAAGTGCTATCAATATTACTGCAGACGGTGACTCAACCAGGTACAAGAAACAGATCGAGGCAGGACTGATAGATCCTTCCGTACCGATGATTTCATTCAATCCAAACCTTGGAACAATCGACGCAGTTACTTCTGCAACAGAAAAATACTACGCTGCAAGAGGATTGACCACAACAAACATTAACGGACGGCAGGTGGATGTTACCCATCTTCATATCAGAGAATGGATCAACTGCATCAGGAACGGAGGAACACCAAGCGCCAATATTGAAATGGCATTTGAGGAAGGCGTGACCTGCCTGATGGCCCATAAATCATATGTTGAAAAAAGAAGGGTGGAGTGGGATCCCGTTAACAGGAAGATTGTCTGAAACAGTAACCGCACTTATTGCTGAAAGCATTAACCGAATTCAGGTCCGCTGATCAGATACTGGCATTCAGTTTCACCTGGATATTTATTGCTTTTCAGGTACATTCTCGTAAAAGATCTCTGGATCTGAAATCCATTGCTTTCGAGCCATCTGATTATACCATGCTTGTCCTCAGGTATGTCAAGTGCCATTGGCTTTCCGGAATTGGAAAGCAGAACACCTTCAATGATTTTTTTTACCGTGTCAGGTGTTGCTCCGCATGCCGGGCCGATATATGAATATTTCACCCCGGCCCTGCCTAAAATGTAAGCTTCAGTTTTCCCGGAATTGAAAACCGCAAACGCATTGCCCGGATTATTATCCAGCAGGTATCTCAGCAGCATTGACCGGTCCGACCCGAAAATTTTCCTGTCGGATTGCAAAACATATTCAATATTTGTTTTATCAATTTTCTCAGCAAAACCCGAACCGCTTTCCGGAATACCGGAAAATGCAGTATTTGTCATCCGGTAAAGGTTATACTCTTCAATGAAGCCAAGATTCCGGTAAAGGGGTAATCCTGCGGGAGTAGCATCAAGCTTGACGGATTCAAAATGATCCAGCCTGTTAATAATATCTGACATCAGCATCCTGCCAATTCCCTTTCCCCTCATTCCCTTGTCGACCAGCACCATGCCGATCCAGGCAAGGCCAGGAGGATGGACAAGAGCGGTAGCAGTGCCGGTAATTCGGCCATCTTCTTCTGATACAAGGCAAACATTCTGCTTTCCTGAAAACAGAAATCTCCAGTCCATCTCCGTCTGGTTCCAACCTTCAGCCGCCGATAGAGCACAGGCTGAAACCAGGTCTTGGTCTTTCATCAGTCGCACATTCATCTTAGCCTACTGAGAAACAGGCAGCAAATCATGCCAGCCACCTGTCGATATTTTTTGCCACAAAGTCATCATCATTAAGCTCGGGATAAGCTCTGTACACCCGGTCTATCTCTGCCTTCTGCCCCGGAGAGAGCTTTTCATCATTGTCAATCGTCCAGATGCCTTCAAAAAGCCCCTGCCTTCTCAAAACTTCATGCAGGCCTGTAATACATCCCCTGAAATTATTGGCAGCATCAAAAAATGCAGCGTTGCAGTCGGTGATCTTATTAGCCAGTATAAGAGTGTTGCGTACATCGTTTTCAAACTTTCCGCTGTGGACAGACTCGAGAAGGTCTGCCGCTGCTTTTGTCCAGACGGCCCAATGCCCGAGCAGGCCTCCGACAATCCGTTTTTTAATTATCTGATCACCAAGATTTATCCGGTATTCTGACAGGAGATCGACAAGTATATTGTCATCGTTTCCGGTATACAGGGCAATTTCATCGGCTCTGCCCGATTCAGCTACTCCCCTGACTACATCCAGAGTGTAATACCTGTTAAAAGGAGCTATCTTTATAGCTGTCACACCTTGTATTCCGGCAAATTCCCTCCAGAAATTTACATCAAGTATTCTTCCACCAACAGCAGGCTGAAGGTAAAATCCAACGAGCGGAATAACCTTTGCTATTTCTTTACAATGATTCAGGATCTCCCTGTTTGAAGAATCCTGGAAAGCGGCAAGACTCAGTAAAACGGCATGAAAGCCGTTGTCGTGTGCAGCACCGGCTTCCTTCAGGGCCTGACTGGTTTTCCCGATGGCACCGGCAATCCTGATCACAGGCTTTCCTGATTGTTGATTGAACCGGTCAAATTCTTCCCTTGCAATCTCCAGCAGAGGCATAAACAGATTTACTTCGGGTGACCGGATGGCAAACTGGGTAGTATGAACAGCAACGGCAACACCTCCCGCACCTGAATCAAGATAATACCTGATGAGTGCTCTCTGGCGTTTTTCGTCGAGTTTGCGGTTTTTCTTCAAAGCCAGCGGAAGAGCAGGGATCACGGCTCCTCTGTGCAGGGCATCAAGAACATTTCCGGGAATATCCATTTTTATATATTTAAAGATTTCAGATCATCAATACTTTCCGTCCCTCACTTCAAAATGAGTGGGTTTTCCCAGCAACCGCCTTTCTTCCATCAGCCAGCCGGCAATCCATCTGATAACATTTGAAATTCCAACCGCGGGCTGTCCAAATTGCCTGTGAGCTTCCGATGAGTTGCTCAAAAGAGCTGTTTCTGATTCCTTGCCGACAAAGAGAGGCTCAATTCCCATAAGATTTCCGAACTCAATTGCAACATTACGCACGGATAATAAATCCGGCCCCGTAAGATTGATTATCCTTGCCGGACTTGCAGCCATCTGCAATGAACGAAGAACATAATTGTTTACATCGCCCTGCCATATAACATTAAAATGACCCATGCTTAGATCAATCGGCTCCCTTTTCTGCACTTTTGTGGCTATATCGACAAGTACGCCGTAACGCAATTCAACAGAGTAATTAAGTCTGATAAGAACGCATTTTGTCTTGTATCTCAGGCTTCCGTATTCAAACATTCTCTCGCGTCCAAGACATGATTGTGCATACTCGCCGATAGCGACAGGAGGATCACTTTCAACCGAACCTCCGGAATTAACCGGAACGAGAGGGTAAACGCATCCTGTCGAAAAAGCCGCAATAGAAGAATTTTTAAATTTCTCAGCCACGATGGCAGGAAGGTATGAGTTTATAGCCCATGTCATGGGAAGATTATCAACTGCACCAAACTTCATTCCTGCAAGGAAAAAGATATTCTCTGCTTCAGGCAGCCCGTTGACAAAATTCACGTCCAGCAAGTCGCCTTCAATAGTGTCGATGCCAATTTTATTGAAACCGGAGCGCTGTTCGGGGCTGAAGTTACGGTCCACACCGGTAATTGTCTTTCTCACACCAGCCTGGTCGCAAGCCCGTCTTGCCATTCTTGCCAGGGAGGGGCCTATCTTTCCGTTGATCCCGAGGATCTGAATATCACCATCCAGTTTTGAAAAAAAATTCACAAGTTCATCATAAGGTCGCGAAATAAGCTCATCCAGCTGTTCTTCGCTGTCAATTTTTTCAGGTAATTCAATCATGCCAGTTCTTTTTAAAAATATCCTGCAAGGTAACAAATTGAATTCATTTGTTTGACACATTCATTTTTTGAATTCATGTTCATTAGGGTAAAATCGAAGGGATAAATTGTAAGAAATAAAATTTAATACTAATTTTCTCAACTTCATACAAACCGATGAAAATGTTACATAATGATGCAGAAATAAGTGAGCATAAGGTAATTAATCCGCGATCTCTGACAGCTTTTGATGACATAAACCCGGAGTATCCGCTGCTGGTTGTTCTGGTTGCGGGTAAAGGTACGAGATTCGGATCTGAGCCCAAATGTATTCAGAAAGTTCATGGGAAGCCACTGGCCCGCCATTCAATTGAAGCTTTCAGGCGCTTCTCATCCTCACCTGTGATCTGCATAGTCGGATACAGGCACAATGATGTTGTTGAAGCGCTTGGAGATGATAATACCTACATTCTTTCGGACAATCCTGCCGGGGGAACAGCCTTTGCAGCATTTGAATCATTTTGTGTGCCCGATCTTGCCGAAAAGGATCCTCTGATCATTATTACAATGGGAGATAGGGTCATCCCATCATCTGTTTTCAGGAGGATCGCAAAAGTTCATATGGAAGGAGACAGGGAAGCAGACCTTACTTTCATGACTGCGATTTATGAACCTCCTAAAAATTCAGGGAAAGGGCGTATTTTCAGGGATGAGAATGGAAAAGTGCTGCGCATCATGGAAGAGAGGGACATTATACGGGAGGAAAATCCCCTTACAAGGCAGACACTTCTTGGCCTTACTGAAGGCAATTGCCCCCTTTATATGATAAGGGCGTCAAAATTATTTACTCTTCTGTCAGGGATTTCCAACGACAATGCCCAGAAACAGTACTATCTTACCGATATAGTTCAGTCAGTTACCGAAGGCGGAGGAGAGGTCAGGACTATCACTATTTCAGTTTCTGAACCTGAATATGATCTGCTTACCTCGGATGTCACCCAGCCTATTGATCTTGCAATGCTTGAAGGACTCCTTTCTTCAAACATCGGATTGCTTGTTCCTGAAGAGATGGAGATTGAAAAGGCGGCTTTAAGCATTATTGATGAAAAACCCGCAGGTCAGGTGCAGTCTGTTACAAGGCAGATTGAAGACTTAATTACCATGATAAAAAGGGAAAAACTTCCCTTTGAGCCGGGAAAGCCTGTCGGCATTGGTATTTCGGGCGGCCGCCTCAGAATTGCTTTTATGCATCCTGACATGGTCCGGTTTTTCGGGCCCGCATGGCAGATGCCGATCGGTGCCAGCTCACATGAGGGTGACGAACAGATCGTTGTCATAACACAGGCAGCAGAGGATGGGAGAATTCATTATGTACCCTTCAATCAGCAATACCGGGAAAGTATCAACTTCGTTCCCTCAGACTTCAATGCAATGTATCCGGGAGATGAGGTTTCAGATGTGAATGCTTATGAAAAATTCGGGACCAGAATGAGTGAGGACCTGCTTCTGTCACTGGGATATTTCAGCGATGAAGAACTGAGCGAAAGAAGAAGAAAAAATCTGCCTCTGCCTCCATCCTCTCTCTGGATATCCAGCAATATGCGACGTCCTTTTGCATTGATAGGCAATGCGATCGCTTCACTTCGTACTTTGCGTACTGGCAGCCTTGGAGTAAGAATAAGGGAGACACTGGGACCAATGAATTTCAGGGGTTTACGGATTGTTTCAACCGGGAATATTCCGCAGGGTGGATTTTCAAGCTCCTCTGCAGTAACTGTAGCTGTTAAGAACGCCATCAATTCACTCTTTGAGATTGGCATTTCGCCAGATCTGCTTGTTCATCTCGCCTGCCAGGCTGAATATGGAACAGGGGTAAGGGCAGGATCGCTTGATCAGGCTACCGAGCAAAAAGGGGCAGCCGGCCAGGGAACCCTGATCTCTTCCAATCCAAAAGACAATTACAGGATCCTGGGTACTTTTCCGGTTCCGGGCGACAGATACCATATTATTTTCCCATACAGTGTGGAAAGAGACCGCAATGCCTGGAAATGGTCATGGGGAGTATATGCTGAGAACTCGGGGGATGGACCCCTCACCACCACGGAAATGCGTAAACTCACCGGGAAGGCAGCCGAAATGGCAGCTATACTTGTCAGACTTCCCCTGGAAACCGATTTCTTCAAACACATTGAGGATGATCTTATTGCCGATGGTGAACTGAGTGTGGAAAATACATCGTGGATATGCTCGCTACTGCTGAAGATTCCATTGCTGATAAAAAAACGCGAACTGGCCGTTAAGCTTGCCGAAAACCATACATGGCTGACTGAACAGATAATGGAAGTTAACCGGCTTGATCCTGCAAATGCCTCCCTTAAGGCAGACGATATCATAAGATCGGTACTTGATGGATGGAATGACCCTGTCCTGAAACGTTCCAATTCCCAGTGTCTGACAGTGAAAGAGGAAGGAGTCCCGCTGAGAGCAATAGTAGCATACCTGTTTGCAGAAGTGGCAAAGAATTTTTATATGATCTATCACCCGGAAAACTGGATAGAATCTGTGACTCTCTCACAAAGAGGTGATTGCAGCGTGGAAATCGATTATCAAAAATTGCCCGACAAAGCCGGGATGGAAAACAGATTCAGCTGGGAAAACGGAATAACCGGGCCTGACCTGCTGAACCTGTGGCTTGAAAAGTTCGGTGCAATACCATTCGATTATAATGCCGGACTTGATGACGAATCGCTGGCAGGATCAGTAATTCCGGTTTTCAGAAAGTTTGGAGGATCAAACTTTTTCAGGGGACTTGCGTTGATTGATCTGGCTGAAGCTATGCTTAAAAAAGCTTTTGGAAATGATTCAGTGGCGGTCAGAATCAATGCGGCCGGTCAGGGCGACTATTTTCAGGTACATATAGATGTGGGCAAAGCAGATCCTGAAAAAGTAAAACAGTTTATCAGGAAAGCTTTCTACCGCAGGTTCGGCTTAAAACCTGATCCTGATTTTGTAGATGTCAGCTCAGGAGGAGGAGCAAGCGGAGTCAGGTTGAGCCGTTTTGATTCCCTGCCCCAGCTGACCATGCAGCTGGATTCTATGATACAAAGCGGATCAATAAAGAATATCCTTCCACAGACATGAATATCCAATATGTCTTCTTTATTATTTTAAGTTAGTTATAAAACTACTACTGTTAATTTAGAAACCTACGTTATAACACCCAAAACGGAATTCTTCTCCGTGGCAGGAAGCTTTCAGATAACTTGCTGATTCGGATTTACCTGGTATTCTTATTCCAATACCGACTTCATTATTTCAAACGTCTCATCGGATGCAGCTTTCATAACTGCAGCTATCATGTCTGATTGTCCTGATGACAATGCTGAACCGTCCAGAATGGCAGTGTAGGTCTCACCATCATCTTTCATGTAAACCGAGATACGGCACGGCATCATTACAGACATTATCCGTTCATCATTCAACTCGAGCATCTGGCCGGAATACGCCGGCTTGCATATTTCAATCACCTTTACAGGTTTGACTGTTTTGCCGGATTTTGCGAGCGACTGCTGAAGGTCATGGACAAATGGTATCTTCCACTCCCTTTGTTCAGCTTCTTTTATCAGGCGGTCAACCGTTTCTTCAAAGCCAAGCCGGCTTTTCTTTTCAATCACAAAACTTTTTTCTGTCATGACAGACTGGAATTAATAACTAAATTTAAATCTTCTTTGTTTTTATAAAAGTATTCAAAATTTGATTTTATTTCAAGTGAACTGCAAAAGTTCACTTTTCATCATTTCTTCATTTTAACAGGATAACTTTGATCTGAGAAAAATACTATTTTTGCATTATATTGGTTATTATCAATGAATTATTATTAAGATGAAAACATTTGGCATGATCACCTGCCCTAAATGGGCTGGTAAGCGATTAATAGTTTTAGCTGCCAGTCTGATTTCAGGTTATATTTTATATGCCCAACCCGGGTTTAGGACTGCAGACACCCTTAAACCGGCTACTCAGCAACGGCAAGAGGAAATGAAAGATAACAGGTCAGCTTCGGGTATGGGTAATCAGCAGGCTCAGACAGCCAGGGGGCAGAATTCAGGCAATGTTAAAAAGATAAAAAGCGGTCGGCCCGACATGAGCAAAGCCAGGGGAGCACGTCCTCCCTCAGTAGTAAGACCATCGGGACCGAGTATCCCAAAAGGGGTCGGGAAACCCGGCGGTGTAGGACGCAAAGGTGGCAGATAATTAATAGAGTTATTCATGCAAAAGTCCGGAGATTCATATCTGCGATTTAAGTGTTTACTTTTAACACTAATATTTATTCCAGCCATCGCAGTCCGGTCGGCAGGCAATCCACTTTCAAACAGCAGTGATACCGCAGGTACGGAGCTTAAATCATCAAATCATTCATTGTTCTCCGGAGCGGGATTCGGTAGCAATATGATCTACCTGGGATCAACCATCTCTGAAAATCAACCATACCTGTATGCAAATCTTACATACGGTTTTAAAAGCAAATTCTACGCATCAATTACTCCGGTCCACCTCACAAATCTGAACTCAACAGTGCCCTTTTACATAGGAGCACTTAATTACTCTCATGAATTAAACTCATGGTTTGATATTTCTCTGGGAGCCTACAGATACCAGGTCGCTGAATCATTGGCCGACACTCTTTTCTCAAGTTTCACATATGGTGATCTTACCCTGGGCTTTGACTGGAAAATTCTTTATTCAAAACTTATACTGGGTGGATTGATCTCGGAAGAAAACCAGGTATATTTTCAGCTGAGGAACTCACGGTATTTCGAGACTCCTTATTTTATGAAGGGTAAAGCCAATATTTCCTTCGATCCCTACGTCAATCTTCTTTTCGGAACACTCTATGAAGTAAATACTACTGGCGAGACCACTCAAATCGCGTCAACCCCCGGGCGGCAATGGAGGAAATTTACCAATACCGGTACTTCAAATAATATATCTTATGTCAGGAAGCTGGGAATTCTGACAACAGATTTTGGAATTCCGGTATCTTTTAATACCACTAAAATGGTTATTGAAGCTGAAGTAAATTACACACTCCCTTTGTCAGACAGTCAAGGAATAGCAAGCCCGAAAGGTTTTGTGTTCCTGCTTAGTGCCTTTTTCAGGATTCATTAGACAAAGACATGAATATTCTTATCGTTGAAGACGAAAAAAGCCTTGCAGATGAAATTGCTGCTTTCCTCAGGAAAGAGAATTTTCTTTGTGAAATTGCATATACCGGCGTAGATGCTTCCGAAAAAATCGCTGTCAATCTGTATGATTTTATATTGCTTGACCTTGGACTTCCTGATTATAATGGACTTGATCTTATAAGGGAAGCCAGGAATGCCGGAAGTGAGTCTTCATTTATAATAATAACTGCCAGGGGTGCTGTTGAGGATAAGGTGAAAGGACTGGATCTTGGCGCTGATGACTACCTGGCAAAACCATTTGCCCTGATTGAGCTCCTGTCAAGGATAAATGCCGTGGCAAGACGGAAATTCAATATAAATGATCAGGAAATTGTGCTGGGAGACTTTATTGTTCAGATCCAGTCGCGCAAGCTTTTATGCCTTAATAAAGATGTGGAGCTGACACGTAAGGAATTTGACCTGCTTCAGTATCTTGTCATCAACAAAAATAAGGTGCTGACACGCCAGCAACTATATGAACATATATGGGGAAATATTCTCGAAGATCAGTACGACAGCAATTTTATTGACGTTCATATTAAGAATCTGCGAAAGAAACTTAATCAGCATGCACCCACACCATGGCTGGAAACAGTAAGGGGTATTGGCTACAGGGTCACATCTGACGCATAAATAAGTCCGCATTGATATGATCAACCTGAAGACGAAACTGACATTATACAATCTGCTGTCGAAGCTTGGATTTACCGCCCTGTTTCTTCTTTTTCTGCCATGGATCGTCGAAAGGGTCAATTTGCGACAGGTTGATATCGACCTCGTACAGAAACGGGAGAAAATCATAAATCTCATAGAAGATATTGGCATTGAGCCATTTATTAGCTCCGATTCACCCGATGCTTTCGGATCATACAATATACTTAAGGAAGAATTCATAAGCCTTGAACTTGCTGACGCGGAATCTGATCTGAATTTCATCGATGTAAAAAACAGATCGATTGAAGATGAAGAGATAACTTACCGTGTACTTAATTACACTATCCTGGTGGATGGACAAAAATATCTGCTGGAAATAGGTAAAAGCCTCTCGAGTATTCAATATTCGAGAAGAAACATCACAAAAATAATACTCATATTTCTGGCAGTCATAATACTCGTTACACTTATTACAGATCTTCAGTATACTAGACGTATATTAAACCCTCTGGAGAAAATTACGAACAAACTTAAATTGATTTCAAGTCCGTCAACTTTCGATAGAACACTTGTTCCGACGAACACCTCCGATTTTGTAAAGCTCGACAAAGCTCTGAGGGACCTTATGATCAGGATTGATGAATCGTTCCGGAAGGAAAAGGAGATCACAGTTAATATATCGCATGAACTGCTTACGCCTGTCGCTGTTTTAAGGAGCAGACTGGAAAATATCCTGCTTGACGATGGGCTTAATCCGGAAACAGCCGGTAAAATTGAGGAATCGCTCCGGACATTACACCGGTTGCAGAGTCTGATTAATTCACTGCTCCTCATAGCCCGCATCGAAAGCAACCAGTTTCTGATGGGTGACTCTTTTAATGTAAGGGAAATATTAAATGAAATTGCCGATGAACTTACTCCCCTGGCCGATGACAAAGGAGTGATCATTGTCCGGAACAGCGGTCCTGATTTCAAGTTCATTGATGCCAACCGGTCATTGATGTTTTCAATGTTCTACAATATAATAAACAATGCACTTAAAAACACTCCTTCGGGAGGTTGTGTGATTATCAGCACCGGCAGGGAACACCGGGAATTTATTGTAAAAGTCGAAGATACCGGAAAGGGAATTGATAAGGAGCAAATGGGCAGGCTCTTTTCGAGGTTCAATGCAAAAAGGAATAATAACGGGACCGGCATAGGGCTTGCAATTGCAAAATCCATTGCGGATCATCATAAAATTGACATTGCAGTTACCTCCAGTCCACAAAAGGGAACCGTTTTTTCGTTTATTTTTCCTGAAAATTCATGAAAAATTCATTTTCAGCATTATATTTTTGACGAGTTAAGTGTGAAAACTAAAATTAAAATGATATGAAAAGATTTCTCTTTGTATTAGGGACATTATCCTTAATGCTTGTTTCAGGTTGCGACAAAGCAAATAATGACCCCAATGGAAGACTTGTAATAAGCATAACTGACGGACCCTTCCCGATCAATTTTGTTGAATCGGCTACGGTCACAATCACAAAAATTGAAATTAGAAAGGCAGGTGATGGTGTTCCCGACGGAAATCCATTTTTAACGGTATGGGAAGGCACTGAATCTTTCGATCTGCTTCAGCTGAGGAATGGCCTTGTTGAAACTCTGACTGATATTGAAGTACCCGTTGGCAAATATGATCTTGTCAGGCTTTATGTCGACAAGGCCGGTCTCAAAATCAAGGATGGTGGAAATTTTGACGTAAAGGTTCCCTCAGGATCTCAAACAGGAATTAAAATCTTCATAAAACCTGATTTGATAGTCGAGGGCGGTCTTACCGCCGAACTGCTGCTGGATTTTGACCTGTCATCTTCCTTCGTGATGCGCGGTAATCCGGATAGTCCGGCAGGTATAAACGGTTTCATCTTCAAACCAGTTATCAGGGCAGCAAATAATACCGAATCAGGCAGGATAGAAGGTTCAGTTGTTGACAGTGAAGGTGCCGCTATAGCTGAAGTTATGATTGAGGTAATGCAGGATGAAAGTGTAATCGGGACAGCTTACACCGATGAGTCGGGAAAGTATGCGGTGATCGGACTGGCTCCGGGCAACTATACAGTTAAAGCATCAAAGGTAGAATATGAATCACTGACTGTCGATGACAAATCAGTATCAGCTGGCAACAGAACAACAATCGATTTTGTGCTGCCAAAGACAGTAACCCCTTAATTTAATAATACAAAAAAAGCAGTCTTTTAAGGAGTCTTAAAAGAGGTCTTTAAAGGAGTCTTTTATTGAAACAGATAATTTTCCTTCTAAAAACCGGTAGCATTTTAACACCTTAAGATTTCAGGTAAATAATTGAGCCACCTGCAACTGAATAGTACAGATGGCTCATTTTTTTGTGTGATCCCGACAGGATTCAAACCTGTAACCTTCTGATCCGTAGTCAGATGCTCTATTCAGTTAAGCTACGGGACCCTTTTTTGTTTGATAGCGCAAATATAATGAAATATTATGTTACGGAATATTTTGTAGTTTTATTTGATGCAAAAGCAAAATAATTCATTTTAAGATTCGTTGGAAATCTAGGATCAGTTAATCAGACTAAAGGACTATGAAAAAGAAAACATACCTGATAATGAAAATTCTTGGAGGCCTTTTAGTGGCAATCCTTGTAATCTTATTCACAGTCCCTGTAATTTTCAAGGATAAAATAAGGGCAACTCTGGAAAAGACAATCAGTGAGTCAGTTAATGCACAGGTCAGATTCGGCGACTACAGTCTGGGCTTTTTTAGGAATTTTCCAAACATTACTTTTTCCATCGACGATCTTTCAGTAACGGGTATTGATAAATTTGAAAATGATACCCTTATTGACTTCAGATCGCTCAACCTGGTGTTTAACCTTCCAAGCCTCTTTAAGAAATCAGGCTATGAGATCAGGTCTGTCAGGATTGAGGATGCTGAAATAAGGGCTCTTATCCTTGCTGACGGATCCGAAAACTGGGACATCATGAAGGAATCCGCTGAAACTGAAGCAGAAGACGAGTCGACCCCTGGAATGAAAATTCTTCTCAGAAAGGTGGAAATGCTCAACGGAAGAATAAATTATCTCGACCTAAGCTCTGATATCGTTACAACACTTGATGATGTGAGCTTTCTGCTTACCGGCGACATGACTGCAAGTGAAACAAATCTAAAGATGATGATCGATGCCGGTAAATTAACCTTCGAAATGGAAGGTATGAAATATCTGAACGGTATTAAATCCAGTGCGGATATCGATCTTTTTGCCAATCTCGACAGTATGAAATTCTATCTGAAGGAGAACTATCTGCTGCTCAATGATCTCAGGGTTAATTTTGCCGGTGTGGTTACTATGCCCTTTGATGACATTGAAACTGACCTTACCTTCCACACGAAAAATACATCAATAAAATCATTAATGTCGCTGATACCGGCCGTTTATATGTCTGATTACAGAGACCTTACAACATCAGGCGACATTGATATTTCAGGCTTTGCAAAAGGTATATACAGTGATTCCGACAGCACAATGCCTGACATTTCTCTTGATATTAAGATAGATAATGGGCTGATAAGCTATCCTGCACTCCCCGAAAAGATAAAAAACATAAATCTCAGATCTTCACTATTTGCTGATGGGACCGATATGGACAAAACCACTTTTAATGTTGAGAATTTCCATATGGAACTTGCAGGCAATCCTTTTGATCTGAAGTTTTCGCTCAGGACTCCCATAAGCGACCCCGATTTTTCCGGATCGATGATTGGAAAAATCGATCTGACTGCTTTGAAACATGCGTTGCCAATGGATAGCCTCGATCTTTCAGGGTTAATAGATCTTTCAGTCAGAATGGCCGGGAGGATGTCGATGATCGACAAAGGTCAATACGACAGGTTCGAAGCGTCCGGCAATATGAATATAAGCAGGATGCTGGTTTCAATGACAGGATATCCTGCAATAAGGATAAACGATGCAAGACTTGAATTCTCGCCGGAATTCGCTTCACTTAACAATTCCAGCATAAATGTCGGCAGCAGAAGTGATTTCAGCCTGTACGGAAAACTTGAAAACTACATTAACTATTTAATCAAGGATGGAGTTATTAAAGGAAATCTTAGTCTTCGTTCGCAAATGCTTGACCTTTCAGAAATAATGTCTTCACTCTCTGAAGATACGGCTGACGAAACAGATACAACCAAACTGGCTGTAATTAAGATACCTGAAAATATTGATTTTGATTTTAATGCGCTGATTGATCAGTTTGTTTACAATAAAATAAGGGCAAACAGCCTTAAAGGGCATATTATTGTCAGGAACGGTATACTCAGCATTAAGGAGACCGGATTGAATATACTGGGTGGGGCAGTTATTCTGAATGCTGATTATGATACCCGTGATACCCTGAAGCCATTCATGAAAGCTGACCTGGCAATTGAAAGCCTTGGAATAAAGGATGCCTTCAACACTTTCAATACGGTTCAGAAGCTTGCTCCTGCAGCAAGTGGCATTGATGGCAGGTTTGGCATAAAGTTGTCATACAGCAGTCTGCTGGGAAAGGATCTGATGCCGGTCATTCAGACAATATCGGGAGGTGGAAAGCTTCAATCTGATGAAGTGAAACTCATAGAATCGGCCGCATATAATAAAATGAAGGAGGTTCTGAAACTGAATGAGAATTACAGCAACACTTTCAGGGACATAAATGTGAGCTTTAAAATAAATGAAGGCAGGGTTTATGTCAGTCCCTTTAATACCAGAGCAGGGAATCTAAAGCTTAATATTGGCGGGGACCAGGGTCTTGACCAGACGCTGAACTATGTTGTAAAATGTGAATTACCCAGATCGGAACTTGGTTCACAGGTCAATTCCCTTATTGACGGACTTTCAGCACAGGCTTCGGCATTTGGATTTGCTTTTAAGCCAGCTGACCTTATAAAGGTTAATGTAAAGATTACCGGTACATTCCTTAAACCCGCGATTACACCATTCTTTGGCAACAACCCTCCTGAAAGTGCTTCAGGAATAACCCAGACTGCCCGGGAAAGTGTCAACCAATTGGTTGAAACAAAGACTGAGGAAATAAAGAACAATGTGAAAAATGAATTATCAGATCAGGCTGACCAGCTTATTCGGGAAGCAGAAGAAAAAGGACAAATTCTGAGGGATGAAGCCGAAAAAGCAGCGGAAACGATCCGGAAGGAAGCCGATCTTCAGTCACAGAAGCTGATAAAAGAAGCTGAATCTAAGGGGACAGTTGCCAGGATGGCAGCCAGTAAAGGGGCTGAATCAATAAAGAAGGAAGCTGATAAAAGGGCTGCACAGCTCGTTAAAGAAGCAGATGATAAGGCACTTAAGCTTGTTGAAGAAGCAAAAATCAGGCGGGATCAGCTGCTCAACGAAAATCAGCAATAGAAATCAACAATAGTATTCTCTTTAGACCGGTGCGACGGCTAACCCGGAAAAGGCGCAAACATAACTAAAAAAGAGAGGGTGCCCTTTTGAGACACCCTCTTTTAAGTTTTTCATGAAAAATTATTAGAATTTCTTTTCGCGTATACGTGCTTTCTTCCCTGTAAGTTCGCGCAAATAGAAAATCCTTGCCCTGCGCACTTTTCCATGTTTGTTGACTTCAATCTTGTCGATAAAGGGTGAAGCAACCGGAAAGATCCTCTCAACTCCGATATTCCCCGACATTTTTCTCACTGTGAAAGTCTCAGTATGAGAGCTGCCGCTTCTCTGAATAACGACTCCCCTAAACTGCTGAATCCTTTCCTTATTTCCTTCCTTTATTTTGTAATGTACAGTAACTGTATCTCCTGCAATAAATTTTGGAATCTCATTCGTTACTGCCAGTTCCTTTTCAACAACGTCCATTAAATTCATTTCCCGAAATTTTATTTCCTATTTTACCGAGCTTAAAATCAGGTCGCAAATATACATAAATAATTTGAACATCAAAAAATCATTGTTAACATTTTTCAATGCCCGCTTCCGGCAGGGACGAGCAGCTTTTTACCGGTGTCATTTATTACAGATTTCTTCCACGAATCAGGATATCCGGGTTGTTTTGGCATCATGGGGTAACCTGTTGGTGTTGTGGAAAATCTGCCGTCAGATTCATTTTTGATATTGCCGTCGATATACTTCACGAGCAGGTATTCGCTCAGTTTTTTCCACTTTTCAAAAGTGGTGCCTGCTGCTTTAAGCGAGTAGTTGGTAAGGTAATCCCTGGCCTGCTTTTCACTCTGTGAATAAAGCTTCAGGGCAGCCTCATCAGCAGAAGCAATTCCCTCGATAAAACTTTTCTCGAGTTCTTTTTGCAGTCTGATGGCATCAGCGCTCATCATGTCATACCGTGAATAGCACATATTTGCCACAAGGTTGAAAAGCCAGAATGCAGAAGTTGGTGAATATGTAAGCAAATCGCCATTCCCTTCCCTGAAACATTCGGGTATTTCTGTAATGCCGCAATACATGGGATTAAAAACTGTTGTTGACGCATCATCCACTCCAAACCACAGAATTCCTCCTATAGGATCCGGCAACCCCTTTCTTGACTCAGCTACGAACACAAACCCGGTCTGCTGTGTGGCAGTCGCTCTTTCATTGCAGTATGAGGGTGCATCAGGATCGTCAGAGACCTTCCATTCAAGTGGTCTCCAACGGTAGGGAGATCCGAAAGGCCCTGCCCCAATGTCTTTTCTCATGTCGAACGGTGTGCCTTCCAGATGGTCGCGCATAAAATTCATAAGATCGTAATTTGAAATCTTCCGGTTGGGCTTGATCCATAGTGGCATACGCTTGCTGAGGTCGTGCCCTGAAGCATAATCCTGATACTGGTCCATCTCATCGCTTACAGACCTGAAGAATGCCCATACCCTGATATCGCAGAATCTTGCCCCCGAAAAAGTAATGGGATTATATGTGTCTGAAAAACTGAATTCATTGTCATTCCCCGAAAAAAGATTATTCGAACGGGCTACATCGATCACATCATATGCGTAGATGCATTCAACCAGTGGATCAAAGAGCCTCTTAAAGTCTTTTGAGGTGATAGCGATGCTGTTCTTTTTGCGTGTGGCAAGCGGGAAGGTTTGAATTCTTGCCTGATTTGCATGTCCACTGACGTAGCCATCGGGGATGCGTCGTGCAACCCAAACTGCGCCTTTATTTCCAGGTCCTTTCCCTATGATTTCAAATATCCATGCTTCATCGGGATCTGCAATTGAAAATGATTCTCCTGAGCTCCCATAACCATACTCTGAAACGAGATCGGAAATGGTTTTTATTGCTTCCCTGGCATTTTTTGCACGCTGAAGGGTAATGTATATCAGACTTCCATAGTCCATTATACCGGTTGTATCAATAAGGCTTTCGATTCCTGTGTAAGTTGTTTCACCTATTGATAACTGGTGCTCATTTATATTTCCTACAACGGAATAGGTATGGGGTACCTGTCTTATTTTTCCCATATACCTGCGTGTATCCCATTCATATACGTCAAGCATCGTGCCTTCCGGATAATCTCTGGCAGGCCAGTAATACAATTCGCCATACAGTACGTGGGAATCGGCAGAATAGGTTATCATTGTAGAGCCCTTAACAGAAGCTCCCCTGGTTACAATAAAATTAGTGCATGCCCTTGTCATCTGAACATTCAGACCGGGCAGGATCAGCAGAAACATAATGGTGATTGCGAACTTTTTCATCATATTTAATTACTTTTCATTAATTTACTAAAGGTTGCAGGAAGTGCAAAGGTAACAAGCAGGATAAAATATCAAAGAAGAATTTTCAGTTCTGCTTAAGAATATTTAATATTTTACGGATTTTTTCCACGTCGGCAACTTTTCGTGTAAACTCTGTAAGTTCAGGGGTGCTTCCCATTCGTATGCCGTCTCTTCTGAACCGCATTTCACTGTTTATGGATTTCCTGCCGGTCAGGTGAACTTCTTTTACATTGGTTTTAAATAATATGGACAGGATATTAGTATCATCAATGCCTCCTCCCGGCATAATGATCAGCCTGTCACCTGCCTGAGATACCAGCTGGCTTATAAGCTTAATCCCGTCTTTTGCCCTGTTTGCCTGTCCGGAAGTTAGAAGCCGTTTAGCTCCGGTGGCAATAATGTCTTCCAGCGACTGCAAAGGATCTGCACACATGTCGAATGCACGGTGAAACGTTACAGGCATTGGATAGGCAAGTTCAACCAGGCGTGATGTTCGTTCAATGTCAACTGTACCGCCTGACAGCAATAGGCCGGTAACTATTCCATTTACCCCGCACTCGCCGCAAATATCTATATCTCTTCGCATTATATCCAGCTCCAGGCCGGAATACAAAAAATCGCCTCCACGCGGTCTTATGAGTACATGCAGATCAATATCAAGATTGTGCCTTGCCGAAGATATGGAACCGTAGCCGGGAGTTGTTCCACCCTCAATAAGGTTATCACAAAGCTCCACCCTGTCGGCTCCTGCGCTTTGTGCAATTATCGCCGACTCAACACTGTCAACACATATTTCAAGCATGCAATCCATCCATAATTTCATTTGGAGATACTAAAAATAGAAATATTTTCCTTATAATTGTTGAATAAAATCTCATAATTATGAAACCCGCATGATATGACATCATAAACAATCATGAATAAAGATGAATTCATGTGGGTTCCATATTAATGGCTTAGTTTTCAATAATATATAAACTTATTTCACATGAAACCTACACTACTGGTTCTGGCTGCCGGTATGGGAAGCCGCTATGGTGGAAATAAACAGCTTGATGAAGTTGGTCCATCGGGTGAAACAATCATTGATTATTCCATATTTGATGCAATCCGCGCAGGCTTTGGCAAAATTGTCTTCGTCATCCGAAGGGATATTGAAGATCAGGTCAAAGAGCGGTTTGTTGAAAAATTGATGGGTAAGATAGAGGTAGACTATGTATTCCAGGAAATAACAAATCTTCCGGAAGGAGTAAAGGTCTCACCTGATCGCTCAAAACCATGGGGCACCAGTCACGCCATACTTGTCACGGAATCAAAAATAA
>CAZTDW010000039.1:0-24572 GCA_964611835.1 uncultured Rikenellaceae bacterium
ATGATCTTTTATAAATCTACCGACAGGACTAAATCAATAAGAAATAAAAAATGAGTGAATTAATAAACAATTCAAGGTTCAGGAAAGAAAAGCTTAAGGAGCTTATCCTGAAATTGCATAAGGGTGAAGATCCCCAGAGAGTCAGGGAGGAACTAGTAGTGACTTTGAAACAGATTCCCTACGGAGAAGTGGTAGAGGTTGAGCAGGAGCTGATTGCGGAAGGCCTTCCCGAATCGGAAGTACTTAAGCTGTGTGATGTGCACGGTGAAGTGCTGGACGGGCACATCGACCAGACAGGGGCCGCATATGTTCCTGAAGGTCATCCTGTTGATGTTTTCAAGCAGGAGAACAGGGAACTGCTTAAAGTTATTGAGAAAGCACAGATGCTTCTCGGAACATTGTATTCAGTTCCGGACAGTGGTTTCAGGGAATATTCACTGAAGATCCTGTCATGTTTCAATGAGCTTATGGACGTTGACAAACATTACAAGCGCAAGGAATATCTTGTTTTTCCGTATCTTGAAAAGAAGGAGATTACCGGGCCTCCCAAGGTAATGTGGGGCAAGCACGACGAGATACGCGACCAGCTTAAAGGCTGTATTGAGATCCTGAGGAATGAAGAGCTCAAAAAAGCCGACCTTGAAGATGCGACCGATATTCTGTTTGCACCTGTCCTGAAAGCGATGGCTGACATGACAAAGAAGGAAGAAGATATCCTTTTCCCCATGTGCATGGATGTACTTACAACTGAAGACTGGTGGCATATACACAGGCAGACCCTGGAGTTCGGTTTTACACTCTACGATCCGAAAGTTGAGTGGAAACCGGAAGGAATGGTTCTGGAAGAAACCGGAGCGGAAGCACTATATGAGACCGGAGCGGTTCATCTTCCTTCGGGAAGCTTTACAGCTCGCGAGATCATGGCGATCCTCAATACCATACCAGTTGACATGACTTTTGTTGACAGCAATGACAAGGTAAAGTATTTCACCCAGGGCAAAGAGCGCATTTTTGCACGAAGCAGGTCAATAATCAACCGGGATGTAAGGCTCTGCCATCCTCCCGGTAGTGTTCATATTATTGAAAAAATTCTCGATGATTTCAAAACAGGAAAGGCTTCTCATGCGCCATTCTGGATACAGATGCAGGGAAAATTCATACATATCGAATATTTTGCCCTGCGGGATGAAAAAGGTGAATATCTTGGAACTCTTGAGGTATCTCAGGATCTTAGTTATGCAAGAAACCTTGAAGGAGAAAAAAGGATCTTATCTTATACTGATAAAACGGAATAGCAAATGGAAAAACTTATTATAACCCCGAAAACAAAGATTTATGACCTGCTGGAGTCTTATCCGGAACTGGAGGACTTATTGATAGGAGCTGCTCCTGAATTTAAAAAGCTCAGGAATCCGGTACTCAGAAAAACAATAACCCGGATAACCAATATAAGTCAGGCCGCAACCATAGGAGGACTGAATGTGGAAGAACTTGTAAACAGGCTGAGGGAGAAGGTCGGGCAGGGTAATATTGATCAGATTGATGAGACCGGGACAAAATACACTACCCTATGCCCCGACTGGTTCAGGAAGGAAGCGGTTGTGAAGACCATTGACATACGGGAGATGCTCAACAGGGATGAACAACCTGTGCATGAAGTGCTTGCATCAGCAAAAAAGCTTGGTGAAGACGAGATACTGGAGATCATTGCTCCATTTATTCCGGCTCCCCTGCTTGACAAAACTCTAAGCCTCGAGTATAAGCACTGGCTGGATAAGAGATCAGAAGGGGAATACCGGGTATATTTCAGAAAGTAGTTAAATTCAGTAAATTTAATTACTTATAGTGCTTATATTGCTGTTCCTCCCCTCTCACCGGTCCTGATCCTGATGCATTCCTCAAGGGGTGTGATGAATATCTTGCCGTCTCCGAGATGACCTTCATCACCGTTTGTCCTGGCCGCTCTTAAAATAGTGTCTAGAGTGATGTCAACAAATGCATCATTTACCGCTATTTCAATCTTGATTTTCGGTATCAGGTCCGGTATTATTCTTTGTCCTCGGTACATCTCCTCAATCCTCTGCCGCCCATGTCCTGATACGCGGCTGACGGTTATTCTTGTAATTTCAGCCTGTATCAGTGCTTCGCGTACCTTGTCAAGCTGAACTTCCCTTATTATTGCAGTTATAAGTTTCATTACCAGTGCTTTAAAAGTTACATAACTAGCTCGGATTCAACATTCCATAACCTCTTTCGCCATGATATGAACGGTCGAGTCCACCCATTTCATCATCTTCGGCCGATCTGATTTTAATAAATCTATCGAGGCAATAGATGATAATAAATGTCATTAGTGCAGAAAAGATCACAGCAATTGCAACGGCAATTGCCTGAACGGCAAGCTGGTTCCATAAGGTCCATGAGCCGCCGTTTGCTGCTGCCGCCTCACTCATCCATGATTTGCGGATAAAGAAACTAAGGAATAATGCGCCGGTAATACCCCCAATACCATGTATACCGAAAGCATCAAGACTGTCATCGTAACCCAGTCTGTTTTTTATCTGGATCGCCTTATAACAAATCATTGAAGCCAGTATTCCAAGGATCATGGCGCCAAACGGTTTTACTACTCCGGCTGCAGGGGTTACAGCCACCAGGCCTGCCAGAATACCGCTTGCGAATCCAAGTGCAGTGGACTTTCCCTGCTGATAGCTTTCAATAATTATCCATCCAAGGGCACCCGATGCCGCAGCAACCTGAGTAGCTGTAAGTGCCTGTGCAGTACTGAGGCTGCTCGAGACTGAGCTTCCGGCATTGAATCCAAACCACCCCACCCATAGAAGACCGGCTCCCAGCATAGTGATTACCAGATTATTTGGTCGTACGACCTGAAAGGGATATCCCCTTCGTGAACCAAGAAACAATGCAGCAACAAGTCCACTTACTCCAGCTGAAATATGAACCACAGTACCACCTGCAAAGTCAATCGCCCCCTTTGCACCAAGGTTGAACAAAAATCCATCAGATGCCCAGACCCAATGACAAAGAGGATTATAAACAAAAACACTCCATAGGGCTATAAAGATGCAATAAGCTTTGAATGAGATCCTCTCGGCAATTGCCCCTGAGATAAGGGCCGGTGTTATTATTGCGAACTTTCCCTGAAACATTGAAAAAACATACTCGGGAATCCCTTGATCAAGGATATTCGAGTCGATGCCATTAAGGAAAAAATACCTTGAATCCCAGCCAAAAAGTCCACCCATTATACCCTTTCCAAAGCTCATCGCATATCCGATCGCCACCCATAACACGCTGATAATACCCATCGCGACAAAACTATGCATGATAGTACCCAGCACGTTTTTGCTTCTTACCAATCCCCCGTAGAAGATTGCAAGACCGGGAATCATCAGCAACACCAAGGCTGTTGAGGTCAGCATCCATGCTGTCGCCCCTGTATCAATAACTGTTCCGTCATAAGCAAAAAGATTTGTATAACCTGATAAAAATAAACCCGGTAAAACCAGAATTCTTTTCCGACTGAATTTCATAATTCTCAATAATAAATTTAAAATTTAATATTTTGCAGTAAACATATATTTTTTTAAGGGTATTCCCCAATATTTTATTATATTTTTACTATTTACCCCCTATTTATTATGTGTTCAACACTATTTTTTTCATATTTTTCGACTTCTTACCCCAATTTTAATTAGGATCGATAACAATATTAACAGATTTTTCTAAGGGAGTGTACTTCCTGTTTGTGGTTGCTGGCATAATTCATTAAAACATATCGATTCGACCAGCAAAAAGGACAACACAAAATTACTCTTGCCCCTTCCGGAGGTTAATCGTGGTACTGGAACGGATTTACAGGGTAAAACTCACAACAAGAAAAAGCTGCTCCCTGTCGGGATTGAAAATGAGTTGTCCGGTTACAGGAATATTGAATGTATCTGTCACATTGATGGTTTTAACAACCTGAATTCCTGTATTGCATATATTGAATTTTCCTGACTCGGTCTCAGGATCATAGGTCAGCCATCCGTTACCGGCTCCGGCAAAGAGCGTAAGTTGTCCGAAAGAATAACCAGCTTCAAAATAGAGATCACGGCCTGAAGAGCCTATTCCGCCGGCTTCGTTAAGTATACAGTTGGCTTCGAATTGAAAATTGTCCTTTGCAAAGCCTATGTTCAATTCAAATGCATGACTGCCATCCTTCCTTGAAAAATTAAAATACTCAAGATCAGGTGAATAATAATCCTGAATTCCAAGGCTCAGACCCGATTCAAATTCAAAATCGAGGTACAGGTCAACTTCCTGATACCCCCTGAAATCAAAGGATCCCCAGGCTCCGGCTGTCAGAGAACCATGTGAATACTCAAGTACCGGCTGGACTGCAGGACCAGATCCGTTCCTTGTGCCTCTCCATATGAAGCTGCTGCAAAAATCTGCTCCTGCTGAAAATTTTTCCGAAGCCTCGCCCTGTGCAGATACGGTGTTAACTGATATGATAATAAAAATCAGTGAGCAAAACAATCTTCCTGCCCTTGTTCCTGCTTCTGTATACAGAATGCTTAGATATGGATTATTATATAAGGAAATTTTTGTCAAGGAATTTTTGAAATTTTCCTTTATACAGATCTCCAACCGGTATATAGGTCTTTCCGAAAACAATCCTGCTCCTTTCGATAGTATCCACCTTCTCCAGGTTCACAATGAAAGACCTGTGGACCCTCATGAATTTTGAAGCAGGAAGCTTCGACTCAATCAATTTCATGGTTGTGAGCGACAATACAGGTTTCTGGCAATTCTGCAAAAAAACCTTTACATAGTCTTTAAGACCCTCTATATAAAGAATATCATTGAAATTTATACGCTTTATCTTATAGTCGGATTTGAGAAAAAGGAACTCATTGTTTGATTCGATATGCCGCAGTGCCCCTTTCTCAAGCCTTATAAGACGTCTTGCTTTATTGACCGCCTTAAGGAACTCCTCATAGCTGAATGGCTTTAACAGGTAATCGACAATATCAAGCTTGAATCCTTCAATCGCATATTTGTCGTATGCGGTAGTGAAGATGACTTTGGGACTGCCCTTTACCGACCTGGTAAATTCAATCCCGGTAAGGTCAGGCATTTGAATGTCGACAAAAACTATATCAACATTCCTTTCTGGTATAAAGTCCATAGCGTCGACCGGATTGTCAAAACTGCCTGCCAGTTCAAGCCATGGAGTTTTTTCTATATAACCTGTCACAAGCTGCAGGGCAAGCGGTTCGTCGTCTATGGCAACTGCAGAAATCATCATTGAATATTGATTTTAACAAATACCTCAAATATATTGTCTGACCTGCTGATTTTCATGTCGTGTCTTTCCGGGAACAACAGGTTCAGTCTCTTGACAGCATTTTCCAGCCCGATTCCGCTACTCTCCTGCTTTTCCGGGTTTGGCTCTGCCTTTGCAATGCTGTTGGCGCATCTGAAGTTTAATGACTGTCCGGTTAACTCAATACATATTTCTATAAATGACTTATCCCTGTAACTGATCCCATGCTTGAATGCATTTTCGATAAACGGCACAAAAAGAAGGGGAGGTATCGAAAAATCATCAAATCTTTTCGGAAAATCGACTGTCAGTCTAATCCTGTCACTCATTCTGAGCTTCATAAGGTCGATATAATTATTCATAAAATTGATTTCACTGCTTAGAGTGGCATCCCCTTGTTCTGACTCATATAAAAGATAACGCATCAGTTTTGAAAGCTTTAAAACAGCTTCCTTTGAATCTTCGGCATTTATGCCGATAAGTGAGTAAATATTATTAAGTGTATTAAAGAAGAAATGAGGGCTTATCTGACTTTTCAGGAATGCAAGTTCCGATTTAAGCCTTTCCTTTTCTGTTTCCTTCTGCAGTTTTTCAATCCTTGAATTGCGCTCAAGAACCCTTAATCCAAGTGAGAAGAATACAAGGAAAACGGAGTTGAAGCCATAATTGAACAGGTAGATATTCCTGAATGGTGGTCTTAATCTCATGAAGCCTGCACCCGGAGGTACCATCTTGCCCCTGTCGTCGGGCTTTCTTTCAACCTGCCCGGATCTGGTTTTTTCAGTTACAGTATTGAATACCAATTTATTTGAAATATCAGACACAAAATAAAATATCACTATCATAGCAAAAACAGCCAGATAATAGCGATATCTCCTGGTTTTGAAAAAAAATGAAGGTACAAGGACCAGGTAATTAATGTAGAATATTATCCCGCTGATAAGGGTATTTATATAATAGAACCAGATGAAATCTTTTCCGAACGGCCATCTTTTTATTATATAGAGAGGTATGCCGATAAGGATCACCCAGGCCAGGAGATGGAGAAGGATCGTTATTTTATTCCCTTCAAGTAATTTCTTGTTCATACCCTGAAATTATTCGTACCTGAGAGCATCTATAGGATTAAGGCCCGAGGCCTTTTTTGCAGGATACCATCCAAAAAAGACCCCAATGGCAAAACATACTGCAAAAGCCAGCATTACCGACTGCGAGGTTACAACTGTAGGATTGCCCATAATCGATCCTGCAACTTTTGCCACAATATAACCAAAAATTACGCCCAATATACCTCCCAGAATGCTTAATAACATCGATTCAACCAGAAATTGCCTAAGAATATCCCTGCTCCTTCCCCCTATAGACATTCTTAAACCTATCTCCCTTGTGCGTTCGGTTACAGAGACAAACATTATATTCATAATGCCTATTCCTCCCACAAGAAGTGAAATTCCTGCGATTGCACCCAGCAAGTAAGTCATCACGTCAGTAATTGATGAGACAGTCTCAATCAGTTCCGATTGCGACATTATCCTGAAGTCATCCTCATCTGATTCCCTGAGTTTATGGGTTCGTCTGAGTATCTCCTTCACTTCTTCCATTGCCATGGCGCTTTTGGTCTCACTTGTTGCCGAAGCATAGATCCCGTTAATATAATCAATTGCCGCCAGGCGTCGCTGAACGGTTGTGTAGGGAGCCAGTATCAAATCATCCTGATCCATTCCCATGCCACTCTCACCCTTGTCCATCAGTACACCTATCACTTCAAAAGGGAGATTTTTTATCCGTATGACCATGCCAACAGGATCAGCATCTTTTCCAAAAAGATTTTCCACGACTGTCTGGCCCAGTATGCATACCTTCGACATGCTCCGGATCTCAGCCTGAGTGAAGATCCTTCCGTTGTCCACTGTCAGTTTTCTTATGTCCAGGTATTCTTCACTTACCCCATACACCGTTGTCTGGGTATTCTGATTTCCATAGATGACCTGGCCGCTCGAGCGTATCTCCGGTGATACATAAGCCACTGAAGCCGCCTCATTACGTATCGTAGTTACATCACTGTATTTCAAAACCATGGAAGAAGATGCCCCAAGGCTGACCCCTCCACGGCGCTGATAATTCGGCATTATCATTATCATGTTGGTACCCATCGAAGACATCTCTTCCCTTATCTTCTTTTTCGAACCCTGTCCTATGGCAAGCATGGCAATTACCGATCCGACACCTATAATTATGCCGAGCATTGTCAGTACAGCCCTGAGCTTATTCCTTACAAGAGCCCTGACCGCTATTTTAAATAAATTGGACAAATCCATGATCATATTGTTTATTTTTCAAACTCATCAATTTCTTCCACAGGCATGTTATTCAGTATCTCGGATGCCCGGGAACGATCCGTAACATATGTTTCCTTTTGGATCTTACCGTCTCTGAACACAATGTTACGTGTGGCGAATTTTGCAATATCGGGTTCATGGGTAACAAATACTATTGTTCTGCCTGTTCCGTTCAGATCCTGAAAAAGTTCCATTATTTCAACCGAGGTCCGTGTATCAAGGTTTCCGGTAGGTTCATCCGCAAGGATCAGTACCGGATTGTTTACAAGTGACCGGGCTATCGCAACCCTCTGTTGCTGGCCACCCGAAAGCTGATTTGGCATATGATCCATCCGGTCGGCGAGGCCTACCGATTCAAGGGCATTAACGGCAAGCTCCCTTCTCTCTTTCGACCTGATCCTGCTGTTATAGAACAGTGGCAGCTCAACATTTTCAAGGGCAGTCGTTCTGGGCAAAAGATTAAATGACTGGAATACGAATCCCAGCTTGAGATTGCGCAGTTTTGCAAGCTCGTCCCTGTTCATGGTATTCACATCAGCTGAATCAAGATGGTAACTGCCACCTGATGGCTTATCAAGGCACCCCAGTATATTGAGCATGGTTGATTTGCCCGATCCGCTTGCACCCATTATAGCAACGAACTCGCCATCTTTTATCTGCAGGTTAACACCCCTGAGCGCATGAACGGTAATCTCTCCTATATAATAATCCTTCCTGAGGTTGCTGATTTCTATGATTGTATTATTCATCTTCCGGGATTGTTATTGTTATTCAATTAATTGATCAGAATGGGAACGGGCCTCTTGGACCACTGTTCCGGTTTTCAGAAGAAGCCTTTTTATCACTTCCGCTCATAGCTATTACGACTTCATCTCCTTCATTCAATCCGCCAAGGATCTCAACGTTGGAACCATTTTCAATTCCTATGGTTACCGGTACCGGATGGATCATTTCCTTGCCCGATTTTATCCAGAGCATTTTAGCAGCCGATGCCTTATTACCGGATGATTCCGGTAATGCATTATCGGAGTGTCCGGTGGGATCAACACTATTTTGCATACCTTCAGGCGTAGCTGCTGAAGGTATTTCATGGCTGTCTGATTTATTTTCCATGCTATGGTCCTGAGCCATCAGTTCAGAAAGAAAAGCTGCATCAGGGGTAAAGCGTAATGATTTTCCCGGGACAACAAGTGTATTGTGTTTTTCCTCTATGAAGACAGTAGCACTTGCAGTCATTCCCGGCATAAGCTTTTTTTCGGGATTCGGGGCATTAAGTATTACCACATATGTAACAACATTATTTGTTGTTACGGGCTGAAGCCTGACCTGTGAAACGGAACCCTCGAATTTAAGATCAGGATATGCATCTACAGTGAATTCTACCCGCTGGCCCTGTTTTACACGTCCTATATCAGCCTCATCCACACTTGTCTGGACTTCCATTTGGGTCAGATCATTCACAATAGTGAACATTTCCGGAGTGTTGAAGCTGGCTGCCACAGTCTGGCCCTCTTCTATTGCGCGATTCAGCACAACCCCGTCTATTGGTGAATAGATTGTAGCGTAGGCCAGATTAACCCTGGCCCTGGCAAGCGCTGATCGTGCATTGCTCAATGATGCCCTTGAATTCTCAAAGTTGAAAAGGGCCTGATCATAATCAGCCTGAGCGATAAGGTTCTTCTCAAAAAGGGCCTTCAGCCTTATAAAGGCAGCCTCCTGGAAATTAAGCTGCGCCTGGGCCTGGTCAACAGTTGCCTGGCTCTGCTCAACCTGAGCCCTGAGCGATGTCTCATCAAGCTTTGCCAATACCTGACCCTGTTTTACATTATCATTGAAATCAACATAGACATGTTCGATAATTCCTGACACCTGAGTGCCAACCTCAACCGTCGTTATTGCTTCTATGGTACCGGTAGCAGTAACGGTATTTGTGATCGTTCCCTTACTGACGCTGACAGTTTCGAATGTGTAAACAGGTTTCCTTTTCATGAGCGAGAGGGAGACGACAGCGCCGGTAATCAATGCTGCTGCCATTAAAACTATTATTGATATTTTCCTTTTCATCGGTTTAAAAATTTATATTGCAGATCATTTTAAAGTGTAAGCGGGATTCCCGAATAGAAATCAAGAACCTTATAGCTGAAGATCAGATTGAATTTCGATTGTAAAAGCTCACTCTCGGCAACGATAAGGTTGGTTTTGGAAACAAGGTAGTCAACGGAATTTATTATCCCCTGCCTGAACTTTTCATCAGATAAAGCTGCGGATACCTGAGTAGCCTGGTAGTTTTCGAGACTTGCCTCATATCTGACCTGAGCGGAAGTTGCGTCAACGCAAGCCTGTTCTATGTTTTTCCTCAGCCCGTTCCTGGTATCAAGTTCCGTAAGTTCGGCATCATGATATCCTAGCTTTGCAACTGCAACACTGGTGCTTGTCTGTTTTTTCTGATAAATCGGTATTGAAAGTGAAAAACCCAGTGATGGAGAAATTCCTTTATCGAGCTGGTTAAAATAGGGATCTGTCAGCTGATTTGAATAACTCGTCCCTATTCCCGCACTGGCTGAAAGAGTCGGAAAGTACCCGGCTCTTGCTATCTTTTCGTCAAGCGCGGCAATATTCTTGTTAACCTCGGCAGTTTTCACCTGAGGTTTTATTGCCAGGGCAGTTTCATATACCGCACTAACATCCGGTAATCTGTCCTGGTTGACAGGTTCTGCAAAATATGGATGCACAATGTTGAAACTTTGGGTTACCGGCAACTCCATCAGTTGTTCAAGATTGACTTTGGCAATGGCCAGCTGGTTTTCCGAATTTGCGAGAATCAGTTTTTCACTTGCAAGCTGTGCTTTTACCTGCGCATAGTCAGCCTGACTGATCAACTGTACTGCAAGCCTCTCTGAAGCAAGATCAACCTGACCTGAAGTGGATTCGATCTGCTTTTTGCTGTTTTTCACCTGCTCTTCAGCATACAATACCTGGAGATAAGCTTCAAGGATACTCAGACTGACAGACTCCTTAACCGTTTCGAGCGTGTATTGACCAACCTGGAGATCAAGATCCGCCTGTTTGATCTGATTCGTTATCCTTGAAGCATTAAAAAGAGTTATTCCAGAATTGACGGATACATTCGAGCCGTTAATTCCTGAAAAGCCTGAATGTTCTTCCGTTTCACTCTTGCTCCATGTGAAATTATGGTTTAATGATGCATTAAGTGACGGGAACCTCTGGGCTTTTGCCTGAGCTGCATAGTACAGGTTCCCCTGGTTCGCAAGTTCGGATTTCCTAATCTGTATATTCTTCTCCAGGGCATAATTAATGCACTCCTCCAAAGTCCATGGATCATCTTCCTGGGCATTTGCAGGAAGCGCTGAAAAAAGAGCTGAAGCAATGGTTATCAGGAAAATATTTTTCATCATATAAAAATTTGTTTTTAATGGCATGACTGAGCTTCCTTGTAATTGATTATTAAAACATTGCATTTTAGCATGCAATTACATGAAGGTGTCATACAATGCTTTTGATGTAAAAGTAAAGCCCACCAAAAGCCCTTACAAATTTTATAGACTTGCGGGAAGATTTTACCGACTGAAACCGGATTTTTACGTTTCAGCGGGATAGTGAGGTTTCTGAATCAGGAAATAATAATTACAAAACTAAACCTGAAGTCTAAATATTTTCAGGTTTTTTATCAGACAGTCGAGGTATGCATGAACCCATGGCTGAATATCTCCTTTAAAAAGAGCATCGGTCCAGATAAAATTCTCATCCTGCGAGTCATCCATGCCAATTATCTCTTTTATCTGTGCAGTAAGTGGCGCAAAGCGATTATCTTTCTCAAGCAGGTCCATCAGATCCGACAGGGCTGTCTTTAATTCATCCCGCACCTGGCCTTCCCTGCCTGTCAGCATTGCGGAGGATGCAGTTTTGCGTGACCGTAATTCCAATAATATAGCAGGATTTGATCTCCATTGTTCTTCTGTAATACCTTGGTATCTTAATATCAGCGCCCTATATTCTTCTGCAAGGATCAGGGCCTCATCTGTCTTTCTTTCTAAAAGTGAGTGGCCGGAGTTAACCGGAATTTCATCCAGCGCCATATCCATCCGGGTGTAATTGGCTGATATTTTCAGACTGTCGATGATCCTTTCTTTGGATACATTCAATGACAGCAATCCTGAAATGGCTGATATCAAAGCAAGCAGAAACAATACTGCTATCGTATTATAAATATTGAAGTTCTTATACTTCGATGTGACTGCCAGAAATACAGGCAGAAAAACCACAAAAGGAAAGGGAAGGGATATCAGGAGCGCATATCCGGCACCGGGCCAGTGCATTATTTTAAACAGCATGGCAGTAAAGACTACAAGGCAAGTGATCCAGGTCACGATGTACAGTGACCTATTGCCCTTTTTTTCTGATGCTTTAAAGTTGTTTATCAGTGCAAAAGGAAGAAACACCATTACCAGCAGGAATATTCCGAGGGTAAGCAGAATTCCTGCTCCCGGCCAGTGCAACATTTTAAATAGTATTCCCAGAAAAACAACAAATGTTGTCACCAGACCCAGAGTATATATTTTGTTTTTCATCTTAATTGAGTATTTACATTGTTATTTGGTGTTATCCAGGCTTTTAATAACGATGCTTTCAGCTGTCAGAATTGCATTTTTCAGCATGGCCAATGAGTGAAGACCGGTCAACATTGATATTTTCTCATTTTCACCTGCCCTTTCCGGGAGATAAGTTGAAATATCGAGAGTCTTATCAAGATTCATCATTTCATTTTCGGATATGAATGCTGCAAAGGATTTTTTGTAATCATCCAGGGCATTTTCCAGCTGGGACCTTGAAGATGTTCCGGGTAGAAGATAATATTTTACCGGTATCGGGTGAAACGGACTGGAAAGTTCTTCATAGCTGACTTTCTGTCCTTTTTCAGTCTGAACTACCTGGTAGGGATCTTCGACAGGGATTCCCGGTTGCCCTTCTGCAACGCCAACCATTTTTGCTTCGATACTGTTGACGGCAGATATCATTTTAATAGATGCGTCGTGAACCATTTGAAGTTCAACATAATTTGCAGAGTCGCGTCTTGATGACAGTATCATCATATTACCCTGATTCAGATAATCGTACAAAATGCTTTCCTGTTTCAGGTGAGAGAAATAGCCCTGGTTGTAGGTATTCTGGACATTTGTCATTGTAAGGGCAGCCGGAATTACAATTGCAAGCGAACCGATTACCAGATAAATAAACTCAGCTCTTATGTAGTTTTCGTTCTTCCATGATATCCGGGTGTACCAGGGAAAAACTATTGCGAACAGGATGAGAAAGCCGGCGATTAGCAGGATACCCGCAAGTGGCCAATGCTGTATTTTGAACAGAAATCCTGTAATATAAATCATGATGCCTATTGCACCAACCACATAAACTGGCTTTTTTTCTTTGGTTCCCGTATCTCTCAGCCTTGACAGGAGAAGTGAAGGAACCAGGAACAGTACTGCTGAGATACATGCAAGAGTTATCATGATTCCTGCTCCGGGCCAGTGCTGGACCTTGAAGAGTATGCTTGCGATAAAGAAAAATGCTGCAAAAAAGGCGGATATCAGCAGAAACAATCGTTTATGGCTGTGTGATTCCTTCCACAGGACAACGAGTGCCGACGGTAAAAATACCAGTGCCAGGGTAAGTGCGCCCAGGGTCATAAGGATTCCTGCAAGAGGCCAGTGCATAATCTTGAAAAGGGATGCAAAGCCGAACAGGATTGTTCCGGCGACAGCCGAGATTTTCATTGTGTTTTTCATTTTCCTGTATTTTGTGTCAATTGCATAAAGTGTCTCTTCCTGTATCTCAATGAGTCTTCGTGGACCTATTTTTTGCCGGACTGCGAGGTATGCGTCCCTGAATGACATTCCGCTGTTCATTTCGTTTTCCACCTCGCAGCAGAAATGGTCGATAAGGTCATCAGGAAGATGGGAGAATGTTATGTCCTGATGCTTTATATACCGGCTGATGAGGGCTATTTCGCTGGGATTTAGTTCAGGCATAGCTTAATCCTGGTCGGGGTTCCATCAATTTCTGAAGTGATTCAACAAATTCCGTAAGTTCCCTGATTTTTTGGGCAACAACGGAATGGCCTTTCGGGGTCAGGCTGTAATGGATTCTCATTCTGTTGTTATAGATTTCTGAGGCGGTTACGAGGATCTTTTCACTTTCGAGTTTATGCAATATCGGATAAATTGCCCCGAAAGTAAGTTTGATTTTCCCGCCGGTGATTTCCTCAACTTTCTGTGTTATTGCATATCCGTGCATTGGGCCTTCCTCTTTGAGTACCTTGAGCACGATTGTTTTCAGTGATCCTTTAAGAAGTTCGCTTGATATCATACTATTTATATATTAAAGTTTCTTATATATAACAAATATACTATATTATTAATTTATTATAAAAAATATTTTGTATATTTTTTTTGAATAACCCGAACAGGAATCCTCCCCCTGCAAAAAAACGGGGATAAAACTGGTTTACTGTCAGCTTTATCCCCGCAGAAAAAAGAAAAAAAGATTTCTACTCGAAAATGAAAGTGCCGAATTTATTGTACTCATGAAATGACCCCGCAGTCTTCTGCCATGAAAAATGCGAAGCCCCCTGATCATAATCAATCCTGTACATGTTGGCCCGCCACTTTGTGCCCGGCACCGGAGGAACATTCCCCATCGGCGCCAGAAGCTTGTAAGGTATGAAAAACTCAGCCATCCACCCCTTTACGGAAGCGCCGCTCTCCTTAGGACCTCCCTTAACCGAAGTCTCATGCTGAACCCTGCGATCTCCTTCATAATGCCACGGAAGCCAGCCAAGGAATGTGCCCCTGTTGTTAGGCACAATAATCGGAAGCTCATAATTCAAAGGAGAAACTTCATATTCAAAATAAACAGGAAAGCTCTCATCGGTCCATAGAAAAACTTCAACAACATCTTCATTGTACAGGTCAAGATTATCACCTTTAAGCGTTGCTGTCAGCTTCCTGTCTTCGCAGTCGAAAAGAAAATAGATGCCGGTCCCCGAATAAAGAACCTTGACTCTGGTCGGGTAATCAAGCTCCCCCTGGCCCTGCCTGCCAAGCCTGATCCAGTCGGTACTCTTCCAGTTCTCCGACTTCCCGTCACCCGTAACTATGAAATCAGTGCATTTCTTTACAACTATCGATCCCTTCTCACCGGGTGAAACCGCCGACCCGCAATTTGAAAGACCGATGAATCCAATAAGGCTTAGCATAATAAGCCCCTTATAAAATTTCCTTTTTCCCATTGCAACAATTTTTGTATTTTTAAGCTATTCAACAAATTTACAATAAATTCATAAACTCAACAGGATTTTACACATATGAAACCTTCATGTTACAATAACATAAAAGATTATGAAAATAATTTACAACCGAGCTTACGAGTTCGACGAAGTCAATCATGAAGGTTCCATAAGAACTGCTTATTATTCATTAATTTAGTTATAAATTTTCGTATGAAACCTGAAATAATAATCCATAATTCCGTCAGTCTCGACGGATCACTGACCGGATTCATGCCAGATATGGAGCTGCATTACCGGATAGCCGGCCAGTACAAACCCGACGCACATCTAATTGGCTCTACAACGGTTATTGCCGGCAATGAGATGTTTGGAGATGGCATCCCTCAGGAACTTCCCGGAGATTTTGAACAGCCGGCACGTGACAGCATGCTGCCCTGGTGGATAATTGTTGATTCAGGAGCAAAACTGAAAGGAATGCTCCATACCTGCCGCAGATTTGAATATTGCAGAGATGCGGTCCTGCTTGTTTCTGAAGCCACAACTGAAGATTACATTAATCACCTGAAGGAAAGGAATTACAGATTTATTGTAACAGGAAAGGATAAGGTAGATATAAAACATGCACTTGAATTGCTCAATGAACAATTCGGAATTAATAGGATCCTCACTGATACCGGACTGGTACTGGGGAATCTGCTTATAAATTTACAGGTTGTGAACGAAATAAGCCTGCTGATTCATCCTCTGATAGTAGGCAAAGCATGTTATCCTGTCTTTTCTGAAGCCGCCAATCTGGTCAGTCTTAAACTGAAGAAATCGGAAAGTTTTGACAACGGGTGTGTCTGGAATGTTTATACGCTTTAGATATCAGATATTTGCATTGAAGGTATCGCCCTGGTCAAAATCTCCTGTCGTGTAACCCCGCCTGAACCATTCCTTTCGCTGTGCGGCAGAGCCGTGTGTAAATGCATCGGGGATCACCCTTCCCTGGTATCTCTTCTGAAGCACATCATCACCCACCGATGCTGCCGCATTCATGGCCTCCTCAATATCGCCCGCCTCAATTGAATTGAACATTTTCTGGTCATAATGGGCCCACATACCTGCAAGAAAATCAGCCTGCAATTCAAGTCTGACAAGCAATTTGTTTGCACTGACCTGATCCATCCGTGATCGCTGACCGTTTACTTCATTAAGTATGCCCAGCAGGTTTTGCACATGATGCCCAATCTCATGGGCAATCACATATGCTATGGCAAAATCACCATAAGCTCCGAACCTGGTTTTAAGTTCATCAAAAAAAGCAAGGTCTATGTATACTTTTTCATCGCCAGGACAATAAAAAGGCCCGCTCGCACCGCTCGCATAACCACAGGCAGACTGAACCTGATCCCTGAAAAGAACAAGTGTGGGCTGACGATAGGTAAGGTTCGACTCTTTGAATATCGGTGTCCATACATCCTCAGTTCCGGCAAGTACAACCGATACAAAATTCGCCATCGCCTCCTCCTCAGGAGAGGCTGTTACAGGCCCTGATTCGGTGGCAGGGGTTTGCATCGTTTCAACTACCTGCGACGGATCGCCTCCAAGCAAAAGAATGATAACAGCTATCGCTATTGCTCCGATTCCTCCGCCAACTGCCATTTTTCCGGTTGACATCCCCCTTCGGTCCTCTATATTTCCGCTGGTACGTCTTCCTTCTGTTCTCATAATTTGATATTTTAGTTTATTACCTCTTATATATGCTACACAAATTTAGTATTTCTAATAATAATCAGTAAAATACATGATAAAAATAATATTCATGCCTAAAGGCTTTTTCTGCAATAAATCTGACTATTTCTGCTCAGAGGATTTTAACTCCACTACTGCCATTACCGGCCAGTGGTCTGAAATATAAATTCCATGTTCTCTCTTTATGAATACCCTGTGCTCAAGCACTTTCATTCCGTTTCTGACAAAAATAAAGTCTATTCTCCCGGCGCTTGATTTATCGGAAAAGCCATTGAATGTATAGGCAGGACCTACTGGCCGTTTTTCTGTAATAGCATAGGCATCGGTCATAAGCGGAACACTTTCATAGGGATCTGTCAGTTTCGAGTATCCTCTGCTTGAAAAAAGCATATTGAAATCACCGGTGATTATGAAAGGGAATCCTGCAGCCAGGCTGTCGACTTTGCTGAGCAACAGTTCCGAACTTCTTATTCTGGCTGAATCGGAATCATGTGCAAAATGTGTATTGAAAAAATAGAAATGTTCGAGTGTGGCTTTGTCTGAAAGCTCCACCCAGGTCACAATACGTGGCAGTCCGGCTCCCCACGCCATTGAACCGGGGACCTCCGGTGTTTCAGAAAGCCAGAAAGTCTTTGACCTGATAAGATCAAATTTATCCTTCCTGAAAAATATCGGATTCAGTTCTCCCGATTTTGCACCGTCATCTCTGCCCATACCCACCGAACTATAATCTGTCCACACCGAATCAAGGAACTCATACTGATGTATCAATACCTCCTGCATGCCTATAATGTCGGGATTTTCATCCTTAAAGAACTCAAGTATCAGGGGAATCCTGTTTGGCCATGCATTCAGACTGTCATCAGGATTGTCATACCTGACATTCAGGGAAATAATCTTCAATTCGTTTTCACCAGGTTTCCTTTTGCAGCTGAAAATTAGAATTATCAGGACACATGAGAACAAAACAAATCTCTTCATCACACATGAGGAATTTATTCAAAGATACTCAAATAATATAATTTTGATATGATGATCAGGTTTCGGGGAATCAATGGTAAATGCAGCAAATATATATATTTGTAAGCTGTAAATGAAACCCGGATCCAGAAAGGCATTTATAAAATTATCCTGCCGATGGCTGATATAATCAGACTATTACCCGATTCCGTCGCAAATCAGATTGCTGCTGGAGAAGTTATCCAGAGGCCTGCATCCGTTGTCAAGGAGCTAATGGAAAACTCCGTGGATGCAGGTGCTGATAATATTGTACTTATAATCAAGGATTCGGGAAAAACTCTCATTCAGGTAATTGACAATGGAACAGGGATGTCTGAAACAGACGCCAGGCTGTCATTCGAAAGGCATGCAACATCCAAGATAAGCTCAGCCAATGATCTGTTCGCGATCAGAACAAAAGGCTTCAGGGGAGAAGCACTTGCTTCCATTGCCGCAGTTTCGATGGTTGAACTCAGGACCAGGAAGGCTGACGTTGAAGAAGGAACATTGATCATTGTCAGCGGCTCGAAGGTCGACACTCAGGAACCATGCAGCTGCACGCCGGGGACGTGCTTTTCAGTAAAAAATCTTTTCTTCAATATTCCTGCAAGAAGAAAATTTCTCAAATCCGACAATACGGAAATGAGACATATTGTGATCGAATTCCAGAAAATAGTACTGGCTCATCCGGAAATAAGGTTCCAGTTGCTGCACAACAATGAAGAGATATATAATCTTCCGGCCTCCAACAGGCGGCAGAGGATTATAGGAGTCTTCGGCAAACAGATAAACAATGATCTTATTACGCTTGATACTGCCACCAACCTAATAAATATCAATGGATTTGCAGGCAAACCTGAAAATGCCCGCCGGACTTACGGGGAACAATTTTTCTTCGTCAACAACCGCTTCATGAAACATCCCTACTTTCATAAAGCGGTCGTCGAGGCATACCAGAATATACTGCCTGCTGAAGCTATACCTTCCTATTTTATCTTCATGGAAGTTGATCCTGCATCAATCGACATCAATATTCATCCCACAAAAACCGAGATCAAATTCGACGATGAACGATCTATATGGCAAATCCTTATGGCATGTGTGAGGGAAGCTCTCGGACGCTTCAATATCGTTCCATCAATTGATTTCGGGAATGAGATGTTGATTGACATCCCTGTCAAAACCATGCAGGGAGAGATCCCCGAGCCGCCTGCAATAGTAATAAATAAGCAATATGATCCATTTGAGGGAGAAGACATTGGCGGACATAAACAGAAATTCATTGAGAATTTCGAGAGAGAGAATCCAGCCCACTGGGAGAAGCTTTTCCTTCCGGCTGACACTCCCGGCCAGGAGCCTGCGTTCAGGGAACAGGAACGCAGGTTTTTCCAGATAGGCAGCAGGTATATAGCCTGCCCGGTCAAATCAGGTCTGATGATCATCGACCAGAAAAGAGCCCATGAAAGGATCCTGTTTGAAAAGATACTTGAAAACAAAGGATCTGCAAATGCCAGCCAGGCGGTGCTGTTCCCTGTAAAAATCAGCCTGAACCCCGCCGATTTATTTGTTATTAAGGAAATTGAAGAAGATTTGTTGAAGATCGGAATCAAATTCAGGCTTGCCGGTCCCGGTAAGATCATTATAACAGGGCTCCCCGCAGGATTAAACATAACGGATGCGGGATCCATGCTTGACCAGTTCCTCGAGGAATATAAAAGTACATCAACAGATCCGTCAACAGGGGTAAAGGATAGAGTTGCAGCTGCAATGGCTGCAGCATCATCAGTTCCCTATGGGAGGGTGCTTTTTAAAAATGAAATGGAAGATCTTTTTGATGCTCTTTTTGCATGCACTTCTCCAAACTATTCTCCGGGAGGAAAACCTGTAATACATATCCTCACTCTTGACGAAATCGAGCAAAGGTTTAAATAAAATCTTTCGGGAACACTTCTTCCTACGGGAACAGATTCTTATATTGCCGGATAAATTGATAATAGTATCTTTGCCCGCATAAATGAATTATCAAACAAAAGCTAGTACCTGATGAACGGATATGGCAGAGGCTTTTCAGCATTACCACCAGTAGTTAAAAATCTCATTCTCCTGAATGTACTGATGCTGCTGGCAAACTGGGCATCAAAAAGCGTGTTCGGTACAGACCTTACCATGATACTGGGGCTGTATTACCCCAAGTCAGACCAGTTCATGCCGATCCAGATCCTTACCCACATGTTCATGCACGGGAATTTCCTCCATTTGTTTTTCAATATGTTTGCTCTTTACATGTTCGGAGGAATTCTTGAAAATGTCTGGGGGCCGAAACGTTTTTTCATATATTACATGATCTGCGGACTTGGTGCAGCACTGGTTCATGAAACGGTGATCATGTTCCAGTACAACAAGGTTATGAATGCTATCAGCCCTGATCAGCTCCAGCTTGTATTAAATGATGGCGCATCTTATCTGAGTGAAGGAAAGGTATTCACGGATGAGACTATGAAAAAGCTTCAGATGCTTCTTAATGTTCCGACAGTCGGAGCTTCAGGAGCCGTTTTTGGAGTACTTCTTGCCTTTGGTGTCCTTTTTCCCAATACTCAGCTGATGCTTCTTTTCCCTCCTATTCCCATAAAAGCCAAATATTTTGTTCTGGGCTATGGCGCCATTGAGCTCTACCTGGCAGTCACACAACCGGGAAGCAACATTGCCCATGCAGCTCATCTGGGAGGAATGTTATTCGGATATATCCTGATAAGATACTGGAGAAAAACTACAAAAACTCTATATTGATGGGTATCGTTGATGACCTGAGGGCTTCATTCAGAAAAGGAACGAGTCTTACAAGGCTCATTTATGTAAACATCGCCGTTTTCATTCTTATAACAGCAGGATCAATAATATCCTTCCTGCTCGACAACCAGGAACTTCAGACAAAGATTGTAAATATCCTTTCGGTACCCTCATCAATACCGGCTCTGCTGAAAAGGCCGTGGACCCTTATCACCTATATGTTTACACATAAGGATATCCTACATATCCTTTTTAACCTCCTGTGGCTGTACTGGTTTGGAACGATCTTTCTTGAATACCTCGACCAGAAGAAATTAGTGGCTGTTTATCTGTTGGGTGGACTGACTGGTGGAATTGTTTATATCCTTTCATTCAATATTTTCCCTGTTTTCAGCAATGTGGTCAGCACCTCAGTTGCCATCGGGGCATCAGCATCGGTAATGGCGGTAGTAATTTCAATAGCAGCCTATGTACCGGATTATTCCGTTAACCTTTTTCTTCTTGGAAGGATAAAGATAAAATATCTGGCCCTGGGGATATTTGTACTTACCTCTGTCCTGGATTTTTCAGCCAACTCCGGGGGTAAGCTTGCACATATCGGAGGAGCGCTGTTCGGCTATTTGTACACTGTCAACCTCAGGCAGGGCCGTGACCTTGGAAAATGGATCAACAGGGTAATAGATTTTTTTGTTACCACTTTCAGGCCAAAGAAAAAGATGAAGGTTACTTATAAAAGACCTGTCACTGATTATGATTACAACAAAATAAAGGCAGAGCGGCAGGAAAGGATCAACATTATCCTCGACAAAATCTCGAAGGGAGGATATGATTCCCTGACAAGGGAAGAAAAGGATTTCCTCTTCAGGGAGAGTCAGAAGAAAAGCTGATCCATTTGTTTAATCGATTCAAGTATAATTTTAGCTGACTTGTCAAAAAACATTATTTTAATGATTTAGTTTAAAGCCAATACGGTATTTTCGTGCGGATATAACATGCTGACGTGAAAAAGCTGGTATATAAAATAGTGCTTGCAGCAAATATTCTTTTCGCCCTGGCGCTCCTGGTATCATACCTTTCGGTTCATATCAGACCCGATGTAATTGCCTTTCCCGCCCTGATGGGATTAGGTTATCCGTACCTTCTTCTTATTAATGTACTGTTTGTCCTGTTCTGGATAGTCTTTTTGAGATTCGAAGCATTTATATCAATCGTCATCATTGCATTTGGACTTACACATTTTTCAAACTACATCAAGCTGCGAAAACCCTCGGGTGACAAAACCGGCACTTTTAAAGTTCTGAGCTACAATCTCAGATTGTTCAATTACTATGAAAACAAAAAACCGGTCAGCTCTGAAAAGAAAGTAATGGAATTGCTGAAAAACCAGCATTCAGAGATAATCTGCCTGCAGGAGCTTTATATTCAGGGTGATCCTAAACAGAAAGAGGCAGCACTCAGATCTGCACTCGGAAGCAATTATAATTCGCATGTGAAAGTTATCCGCACGGGTAAAAACCGGTATTACGGAATTGCTACCCTGACAAGATTCCCCATCATCCATAAAGGGGATATTGTTCACCCTCAGTCATCAAGCTTTTCTATTTTCACCGACGTTCTGATCGACCGGGATACTTTCAGGATATTCAACAATCACCTGCAGTCGTTCAGGCTGCAAAAGATGGAAAGGTCATTTCTGTCAGAGCTCACGGAATCATCGGGGGACAAAGAGCCTATGAACGAACTAAGGAGCATTTCCGTAAGCCTGAGGCAGGGCTTTAAGAAAAGAGCCGCGCAGGCGCAGATACTCAAGGAGAGGATAAACAAAACATCTTATCCGGTTATTGTTGTCGGTGACTTCAATGATACCCCTGTTTCATTTTCATACAGGAAAATACGGAAAGGGCTGAACGATTCCTTCCTGGAATCAGGATTTGGCGCAGGATTTACCTACAAGGGCAACTATCCTCCCAACCGGATAGATTATATCCTGTATGACGATAACCTTGATTGCAGGCAATTTGAAATAATGAAAGTCAGATATTCAGACCATTATCCAATTATTGCATATTTCAGGAAAAGAAACTAAAAAGGCAGCCTGGTGAGATCCACATTACCCCCGGAAATAATCAGTCCGACCCTTTTGCCTTTAAATGAACCGGGATTTTCGCCTACTGCTGCCAGCACAGTTGCAGATGATGGTTCGACTATTATTTTCATACGCTCCCAGATCAGCTTCATTGAAACTTTTATTGACTCTTCGGTGACAGTATAAATATTGTTTACATTTTTACTGATAATGTTAAAAGTAAGCTCACTGAGTGATGTCAGCAACCCATCGGCTATTGTTAATGGATTAACAGAAGGAGTAAGTATTCCTGTTTTAAACGATTTCCAGGCATCATTGGCATTAAGTGGCTCAGCGCCGACAACTGTAATATTGCCGTTCACTCCCTTAACACAGCAGGAGGTACCGCTAAGCAGTCCCCCACCCCCCACAGGAGCAATAACCACATCAAGGTCATCAACCTCTTCCAGAAGTTCAAGCGCGGCTGTCCCCTGTCCGCAGATAACATTGAAATTATCGTAGGGGTGAATGAGCGTGGCTCCTTTTTCGTTCATCAATATTCTGCATGCCGATTCCCTTGCCTCAAGGGTAGGCTTGCAAAATGTGATTTCAGCTCCGTAGCCGGCCACTGCGTTTTTCTTAACCTGCGGGGCGGTCTCAGGCATTACAATGTAAGCCCTTACTCCGCTCATGCCGGCTGCCAGCGATAAGGCGGCTGCATGGTTCCCCGAGGAATGTGTTACCACCCCTTTCTTTTTCTGTTCCTCATCCAGCAGCAGAACTGCATTTGTAGCACCCCTGAACTTGAATGCACCCACTTTCTGGAAATTCTCACATTTGAAAAACAGGTTACAGCCATATATCCTGTTCAGCTGACCTGAGGTCAGGATCGGAGTATGGTTTATGAATGGCTTTATCCTTCGATGGGTCGATCTGATATCATCCAGTGTTGGGATTTTATTCATCAGGGTATTTTTAAACAATAAATGTAAGAAGATATAGCAAAAAAAAGAAAGCTGCTCACAAAGGAACAGCTTTCATATGTTTTTCCGCTATTTTTTAAGCAAATATGCTAAATGCTACAGTCAGTCCAGCAAGGACAACTGAAACCATCGACATAAGCTTGATGAGGATATTAAGAGACGGCCCGGAAGTATCCTTGAAGGGATCGCCAACGGTATCGCCCACGACTGAAGCTTTGTGAGGATCGCTCTTTTTGCCGCCGTAGTTGCCGCGTTCGATGTATTTCTTGGCGTTGTCCCATGCACCTCCTGCATTGTTGAGCATACTTGCAAGCACAAAGCCTGTGCTCATCCCTCCTGCCAGAAGTCCGATGACCCCGGGTACACCAAAGATAACTCCAACCACCAGAGGTGCAGCGATCGCAATGAGTGAAGGAACGAGCATTTCGCTCTGTGCACCGGCTGTTGAAATTTCAACGCATTTTGCATAATCAGGTTTGGCTTTCCCGTCCATAATCCCCGGAATTTCACGGAACTGGCGGCGAACTTCCTCTACCATTTTTCCTGCTGCCCGTCCAACCGCTTTCATGCTCATCGCGCTGAACAGAAATGCCATCATGGCTCCGATGAAAACTCCGCCGAGAAGAATGGGATTGAAAAGAGAAAGATCATATGCGTTGGCAAAATCCCTTATCGACGCTGTGGTGATATGAACTGCAACCTGTCCATCCTGAACCTGGGGAACTGTGCTGTTGTAGAAAAGTGTATCACCTATCTGTTTGAATCCTTCAGGAGCTTTGTCAATAAGTCTTCCAAGCCATAGCCTGACCTCTTCCATATAGGCGGCCATAAGGGCTAGTGCCGTCAGGGCTGCAGAACCGATGGCAAATCCTTTTCCGGTAGCGGCGGTAGTATTTCCGAGTCCGTCGAGGGCATCTGTCCTTTCACGTACTTCCTTGGGAAGTTCCGACATTTCAGCATTACCACCTGCATTATCGGCGATTGGGCCGAAAGCGTCGCCCAGTGGTTTCGGCATCCAGGTATC
>CAZTDW010000040.1:0-23943 GCA_964611835.1 uncultured Rikenellaceae bacterium
ATGTGTAATATATTGTATAATAGTGACATGTAAAATAAATCAAAAATTTTCTGATTTTTTTTGTCACAAAACACAAATCTGTGACATGTAACGGTGAAATTAAAACAATAACAGATTAAAATAAACATTCAAACAATAAAAACCTTAAAAAAATGAAAAATCTTACCCTTGAACAGATCAGTACAGTTTACAGTGAGTATGTGATGACATCGGATGAAATGATACGTGTAAAAGGCGGTGACGGCGGTGAACCAATAGTAGTGCCGAATCCTCCCAAGCCTAAAATTTGAAGTAATTTTTTATTTTGCAATACACCGGCAAACGGTAATTGAAAATCTGATTGATTCACTCCTGCCGGTCATGTTTTATTGTCTGTGTTGATCCATTCAAAACAGGCGGCGGAATGATGTGTTGATGGAATTAGCTGTCATTTAATATGTTATATAACATATTGATGTACTGTAATTATGTTTCACAGCATAAAAGGATAATTCATGTATGTGATAAGGCATATTACTATTATGAACTAAAATAATTATACTATGAAAACAATCGACTTTTCATATTTCATCGAGAGGTATATTGCCGGTGAAATGGATGAGAAAGAGAAACAGTGGTTTCTTAAGGAGATGGAAGGAAACCATGAATTAAGGCATGAAGTTGATTTAAGGCGGAAAACGGATAAACTTGTTGAACGCCAGGATATTGTAAATCTACGCAAAAAACTGGCTGACATCGAGCAAAAGCGTGCCGCCGTATCGGAGAATCATAAATCCGGCCGGATCAAATATGCGGCTGTAATAGCGGCATTTGTAATTATTGGAGGGGTAATCCTTCTCTCGAGGGGAAGACCAGGACCCGACGAATTGTTTGACAGGTACTACAAACCCTATGAGCCGTCATTATCCCTAAGGTCCGGACTTAACAATGGGAACCAGGATTTCAACCTTGCAATTGAATATTACAATGTCCACGATTACAGGAATGCAGCAATTTATTTCAGCAAAGTGGTTCAAAAAGAGCCTGAAGACATGCATTCAACCCTGTTGAGCGGGATATCGAATTTTGAGATCAGCAATTATCCTGAAGCAGAAAATTCATTCGTCAGGGTAATCGATGATGATGATAACCTTTTCATCGATCACGCACAATGGTATCTTTCCATGTGCTATATAAAAACCGGTGAGACGAGAAAGGCTAAAGATCAGCTTGCGCTGATTGCTGATTCAGAAAGCATATACAGGAAAAATGCAAAGCAGATACTGAAACGGTTATAGCTGAATATCAGAATAATATTACTTCACGGTAACTAAAAGAAAATCAGAGATACTGACCCGGTTATTTTTGAGTATCCCACCTTCAAAATACCATTAACACTGTCTGATGCGGGTTATCTGATTAAAGTCAATGTCTGACTTGACCAAAGCGTGAAGAACAGAGGGTGCCTTAAACTTTCAGGGCATCCTCTTTTGTTTTAGCGTATACCTGATATGATGATGGTAACCGGGTTTAAGAATCAATGTTCAATGTTACCTGGTTTTTGATGTAAAGCCGATGATGAGAACTTCGGTGCGGCGGTTTAGTTTTCTTCCCTCAGATGTAATGTTGTCGCCCTTTGGTGATGAATTTCCGTAGCCTTTGTATTTCAGCCTTTCGCTTGCAATTCCCTTTTCGATGAGGAAATCAACTACTGCAACAGCTCTTTTTTCAGAAAGGATCTGATTATGTTCATCGGTTCCTGTTGCATCGGTATATCCCCCTATCTCAATTATAATGTCTTTATTTTCAGTGAGCAGTGTTAACAGGTTATTAAGTTCTTTCATCGATTCCTTCTTAAGCAGCCATGAATCCACTTCAAAGAACACATTTGCGAGAAGCATGCTCTCTCCCACCTTAAGGGGACTCAGACTTATCTGTTTCAGATAAGGTTTGATAACCGGATGTGATCCCTCGAGCATAAAATTCTCAGAGTAGAAAAGGTATCCTTTTTTCCGGACATTCAGTCCATAGTTGAATCCGGAAGGCAGGCATACCAGAAAATTTCCGTTTTCATCCGAAGTATTCACCAGGACACTTTTTCCCGTTGACAGGTTAATGAGCTCATAGTCTGCAATAAGCCTTTTGCCGCTGTCTTTGTCAATAACCTTACCTTTAAGGTATGCAACCGGGTCGGGGCGAATGGATTCGTGCAGATAGAATGAGAATATATTCTTTCCGTACTGTCCGTCCCTTTTCGACGAAAAGTATGCCTTCTGTCCATTCGACTCTATAACCAGACCTGTATCGTCGGTATAGGTATTAATAGGATATCCGAGGTTTTTTGGTTCGGTCCATGAACTGTCGGGTTTCATCCTTGTAAAAAAGATGTCAAATCCTCCCATTCCCGGTAATCCGTCAGACGAATAGTAAAGCGTTTTCCCGTCGAAATGGATGAAAGGCGACATCTCGTCACCAGGAGTATTTATCGTATTTCCCATATTTACCGGCGTCAGCCATTGGCCTCTGTCGCCAATCCTGCTGTACCAGATATCCTTGCCTCCCAATCCCCCTGGCCTGCTGCTTGAGAAATAAAGGGTCTTTCCGTCGGCGCTTATCGAGGGCTGCGATTCCCAGTATTTTGTATTGACCGGGTTTCCAACGTTTACTGGCATTGACCATTTTCCATCATAATATGCAGAAAAGAAAATGTCGCAGCTGCCTCTTCCCCCCGGACGCTCGCAGGCAGTGAAATACATATAGCTGCCGTCGGATGACAGACTCTGCGCCCCTTCATTCTGCCGGGTATTTAAAGGTGCTCCGGCATTAAAGGCCTTTTGCCAGTTATTATCTTCAAGATAACTTATATAAAAGTCCTCCTGTGCAATGCTATATCCCTGGATCCTTTCCCGGGAGGTACTTTGCCTTGTGAAAGTCAGCATCTGTCCGTCTGCAGTTATTGATGGCCAGTATTCGTCGTCAGGAGTGTTAATACCATCACCTACGCTGACAGGGCTGAAGGGAACGGGATTTTTAACAGCCTCAATCGCAAAATCACAGTTCTTTATGTCCTTTGTTGCCGTCAACCTGTTCTTTTCCGGAATATTTTCAAGGCTCAGGTAAATGAGATAGTGTCTTCTGGCACTGGCATAATCTCCTGTAGAAATTTCAGCGTTTGCCAGACTGAAATAGACAGGCATATAAAATGCAGAATCGATTTTAACAGCCATTCTATAATTTTTGACGGCTTCCGGAAAGCGCTTTTGCTTCGACATCAGTTCCCCGAGCATCATGTACGCCTCATAGAATCCCGGATCTGCCGCAATTGCTTCCCTGAAACTGATTTCAGCTGACTTGTAATCAACAAAATCATGGAATTTGACTCCTTCCCTGTATGATTTGAGGGCTTTATTTGATGATGTGTGAAATTTCTGCTGGGAATAAGCATTCCCTGCAGAGATGCTGAACAGGATAAAAATTGATATGATGAGTGATAATCTCATTTCTTCTTCAGGGAATATGCATGTATTTGTGTATCTGCAATGAAATCCTCCATACGGGGTTCTTTATAATATAATCAGTTATTACCGGGATGACTGCCTCAAACCTGCTCCATTCAGGTTGCATGAACAGATGAGTGTTTCCCCTGACCTGTCGGCGGTATTTTTCGGCCCATTCGAAGTCACCTGATTCCTCAATGATAACTTTAAGTTCATCCGCCTTTGTGCAGATATCCTTCCCGGGGGGCATATTTCTTTTTGGTGAAAGACAGATCCAATCCCACTCACCTGAAAGAGGATAAGCTCCTGATGTTTCAAGAAATGTCGAAACACCATTCTCTTTAAGAGCCCTGCATAGATAATCCAGGTTCCACATAAGAGGTTCTCCTCCGGTTACCACAACAGATTTTATGCCAGATGCAACGGCATGGTTAACAATAATGTCTGTTTCAACCATAGGATGATCCTCCTGATTCCACGAAAAGCGGGAATCGCACCAGCTGCAGCCTATATCACATCCCCCGAGGCGGATGAACCATGCAGCTTTACCGGCATGATATCCTTCACCCTGGATAGTCAGGAACTCTTCAACCAGTGGCAGCATCATGCAATCAGGATTAATCCGTTTTTTATTCCCCATTCTATAACGCAATAATAATTTGTTTATTTTCCGAAAAGCAATTTGTAATCCCTTCGTGAGGCAGCTGAAGCCCATTCTCCGGGTATGACTTTCCAGTTTCCCATGGCCTCGGGATTTATGGTTTTCATCTTTTCAAGGTATTCAATAATGTAGTATCTCAAATCCTTCTCTGTTGATCTGATAAGCCTATCCTGCAGATCACGCTTTTTGATTCCGGCACCATTGTATAAATGTCCGCCTCCCCCGTTACCCCTGTAGGAATTGACTGCTACCGTATAGGTCCTTTCAGGAACGAAAGGTTGGCCGTTGGAAAAAGAGCTTATTCTAATCCGTGATCCTTCGGGCTTGCTGACATCTACCGTATAATCGATTCCTGCAGCAGAATCAAAGTTGTAAGGCTGATTTTTCAACCAGGCAACGCCATTAGTTAAAACAGGTTTTCCGTCCTTGTCCGTACGGAATTTGAGAATATTGTCGCCCGGCCCCTTCATCGTATTGTACCAGCCTGAATATGAGAACTCAAGATATTCTCTGATTTCGGTGCCTGTCATTGACATAGTATAGAGCATGTTTTCGAACCTGTAAAGCTTGAACATGTCACCCACAGTAATTTTGCCGGCGGGAATGCTTACATCAAACGAAAGGGGAGCTGCAAACGAAATGTCTGCGTCTGTAACCTGCAGCTGGATGGAATGTATCATATCCACAAAAGGCGAAGAGCCGAAGTATGCATCTCTCGATGTGATGCTGTTCCCTGACTTTGCTATCACCTTGTTTACGTAGTTGTCAATCACCTTCCTGCGATCTCCGAATTCCTTCATGAAGCCGGGGTCAGTATCATATTTGTCGACATCAATGATCTTTCCCTTCAGCATCTTTCTCTTACTGCCTGCAGCTTTGTCATGGAAAAAAGTTATGTCAGCCCTGGCGATTTTTTCAGATCTGCTTCCACCATCAAGAATCAGTACAGTATCACCTGCCGAATTAATGAATTTCTCATTTACAATCCTGTGATCATGTCCGGCGATAATGAGATCAAAACCAGGGACCTCCCATGCAACCGATGCGGTTCCGTTATCATCATATTCATCTCCATCCCGTTCATTTTCCCTGGCATTCCAACCCGAATGAAACAAACCGACAATGATATCAGGATTCTCTTTTTTAATAACCGGCATCCAAAATCCGGCAGTCTCGACCATGTCCCTGAATTCCATTCCGGAATATAATTCAGGAGGGAGCCAGTTAGGAATAGCAGGCGTGATCAGTCCCATAACAGCAATTTTATATCCGCCGCGTTCAATGATTGTATAGGGAGTAAACCAGGGTTTGCCTGTGGATATGTTTACAGCATTTGCAGCCAGCATCGGAAAGCCGTACTCTTTCATAAGCCTGTCATATACATTATGACCTGCCTCAATGTCGTGGTTACCAACAGTAGCTGCGTCATATCCAAGGTAATTCATTACCTCTGCATTTATATGGGTTGAGACAGTATCAATCAAATTGTAGTAATATACGATGGGCTGGCCCTGCAGATTATCCCCGTTGTCGAGAAGAACCACATTCTTGGATGTGTTCCTGACTTTGTTTATATATGAAGCAGAGTGGGCAAGTGACACTTTTGTCTTTTCCTTTTCAATGAAATCATATGGCAAAATCACGCCATGAAGATCCGTTGTGGCAAGAATTGTAATAACCTGATCCTTCTTCTTTTCACATGATGTGATCAGCAATAAGAAACAAATAATCTGTAAAATGGGTATTGAAAAACGTTTGTTCATATTAATATTGTTATGAGTACCAAGATCGATAATCAGGACTTTCAGCCACTTTTAGCAGGGTTGAAAGAAATATTTCTATCAAAAAAGACAATTCAATTATAAATTAAGCCGTAAACTTAGGAAAGAATATTTACTTTCATCATATGATAATTTACTTTAATGGTATGACAGAGCCCACATATAACTGAATATTATTATATTGTATTTATGTATTCAGACACATGCGGGTTTCAGGCAATTTTGATATCAGTTGGTAATAATGCAGACCTGATATTGCAGATTGAAAGTTACGAAATTTTTGAAAAATGACACAGACCGGTTTAAATCAGATCAGGGACAAGTTTCCCACAGCTCTCAAAGGTAAAAGGATAGGAGTACTATGCCATGCATCGAGCATTGCTTCGGATTTTGTTCACATAGCCGATTTCCTATTTAATTCGAAGGATTGCAGGCTTACAGCTATTTTTGGTCCGCAGCACGGCATTCACGGGCAGACACAGGATAACATGATAGAATGGGAAAGCCAGGTCCATCCCTATTACAACGTTCCCCTATACAGCCTTTATGGAGAACACAGAAAGCCTACGCCTGAGATGCTGGGCAGGATTGATGCCATGGTGGTTGACCTTCAGGATGTGGGCGCAAGGCTGTATACATATATATGGACCGTTAAGCTGTGCATGGAAGCATGCGCTGAATCCGGCATCCCGGTATGGGTTCTCGATCGTCCCAATCCTGTCGGTAAGCTTCCTTTCGACGGCCCTGTTCTGAAGGAAGACTTTTTTACTTTTGTCGGAGGCGCTTCAATACCACTGTGCCACAGGATGACCATCGGTGAAATGGCAATCTGGCTCAAGTCTGAATATTTCCCCTCATGCGAACTTATTGTAGTATGGCTGAAAGACTGGAACAGGAATTCATTTTATAATGAAACCCGGCTTCCATGGGTGCTGCCCTCCCCTAACATGCCTACACTTCAGACTGCCATAGTATATCCTGGAATGGTACTTGCCGAAGCGCTGAATCTTTCTGAAGGCCGAGGAACGACGGTGCCTTTTGAACTCTTTGGCGCACCCTTTATTGACCCCGAAAAGCTTAAGAAAAACCTTGATGCCAGAAAGATTCCCGGATGCGTATTCAGAAAACACAGCTTTATCCCAACCTTCAACAAGTACCATGGATTGTATTGCAACGGGATTCAGATCCATGTAACAGAGCCTGAAATTTATTATCCGGTTGCAACAGCTCTTGAAATTTTTGATGCCATTATTGATACATCGCCGGAGAATTCCCTCCGGTTCAAAGATCCTCCATATGAATATGAGTATAAGCTGATGCCATTTGACATACTTTCCGGTGATTCATTAATGAGAACCTCTCTTCTCAGGAGGGATCCCGTGAAATGGGAGAAACAGCGGTGGCGTGAAGAGATTGAAGTTTTCAGGAAAGAATTTGCCCATCTGGCAGTATATCCTGATCAGAGGGACAACTGAAGAAAATGCGCGGATGCATCATTTATCCTTTCTGTGCGTTGTAACCAGTTTCTCTATCAGCTGGTGCGGAAAAACAGGCTTGACAATATATTCATCAAAACCGGCAGCAATGATTTTTTCACGGTCTCCGATAAGGCTGTATGCAGTCTGGGCAATTATGGTTATGTCTTTACGGGCTTCACGTATCCTTTTTGCCGCCTCGTAACCGTCGATCACAGGCAGCTGGATATCCATCAGTATTATGTCTATTGAATCGTCAGTGCAGGCTATTTCAACTGCTTCACTTCCATCACATGCATTTCTTAGTACGGCTCCGGTTTTTTCAAGTATCTTGTTAAGATACAACCTGCTTGAAACATCATCTTCAACAATCAGGATCTTTTTTCCTTTCAGATATTCATTATCCATTTGTTCCGGCTTTATTCAAATAACCCCTCATCTCTGAGAAGCAGTAAAATTGCAGACTGGGGAACAACAATATATTTTTCCTTGTTGAATTCGATTTCGATGGCGCTGCTCTGAAGATAGACCGCCTGATCGCCTTCTTTTGGCTGAAGCGGTAGGTATTTTGGCTCATCAGACCTGTTCTTCCATGGTTCATCCGTATCATTTACCGCAGGTATGGGATACCCCGGACCTACTTTAAGCACAAATCCTATCTGTACCTTTTCATTTTCATTAACACCGGGTGGAAGATATAGGCCGCTCTTAGTCTGCGACTGTGGCACCTTGGGTTTGATAAGAATTCTGTCTCCGATAACTATTAGTTTCTGAAGATCTTTTTCATCCAGTAAAACGCCCATAATTTTTGTCAATAAGCAACAAAAATATCATTTTTCCCCATAACCGGAGATCACCTCTCCGGATTTATTAATATTGTATTTCTGTTATAAACGGCTGAGGAGCGGATATATTATATGGCTGAAACTGATACTTATCTGACAATCAAAGCTTTTTCACAAGGTGTTTATAAAGAGAAAGGAAGTACTTTTATAGCTATTGCCCACCCCGTCAGATCTTTTGCCGATATAAAGGCCATTCTTGAAGAGGCCAGGAAAGAGCATCACGGTGCAAGGCATCACTGCTATGCCTACATGCTGGGACAGAAGAGGGATACATGGCGGACTAACGATGACGGGGAACCATCAGGAACAGCCGGCAAGCCTATTCTTGGGCAAATCAACTCAAACGGTCTGACCAATGTGCTGGTAATCGTGGTACGGTATTTCGGAGGCAGGCTTCTGGGAACAGGAGGACTGATCAATGCCTACAGGTCGGCAGCTGCTGATGCATTAAAGAACTGTGAGATCGCAGAGATGAAAGTGCATGATCATTTCAGACTTGAATTCCAATATCCCGTCATGAAGGATGTGATGAAGATAGTTAAGGATCACGATCTTCTGACCACCGACCAGAACTTTGACGAAGTATGCCGGATTACGGTCAGGATTGCAAGCTCAGCGACTGACAGGTTACTTAATCTTTTTTCACGGGTTGAAGGTCTGAAAACAACATTTCTTCATACAGATTAACAGCACCCTGACCCTTTAAAGTTTTTAGCAACTTATCAACATTCGTCCGATAAAAATTCAATCTTAGGTACCTTTGTATATCTCCTGAAAATAAGAAATAAAACACACTTATGAATAATCACAGCCTGGTATCGATAGATGATCTGACCACGGAAGAAATATTAAACATTCTCGATCTTGCAGCTGAGTTTGAAAAAAATCCATCTCAGCCACTTCTTTCCGGAAAAGTTATTGCCACACTGTTTTTTGAACCTTCCACACGTACACGCCTCAGCTTTGAAAGCGCGATAAACAGGCTTGGGGGGAAAATAGTAGGCTTTTCTGATTCAGGAAGCTCAAGTGTTTCAAAGGGGGAAACACTTCACGATACCATAAAAATGGTAAGTAATTACAGTGACCTTATAGTTATGCGCCATCCTGTTGAAGGAAGTGCCAGGTTTGCGAGCGAGATATCATCAGTTCCGGTGATAAATGCCGGTGACGGTGCAAACCAGCATCCGACTCAAACCCTGCTTGATATGTTTTCAATCCGGAAAACACAGGGTACACTCGATAACCTCAACATATTTATGGTTGGCGATCTTAAATATGGAAGAACGGTGCACTCCCTGATGATGGCAATGTCGAGGTGGAACACAACCTTCAACTTCATTTCACCCGATGAACTTAAGATGCCCGATGAGTTCAAACTATACCTTGACAACCTGGGTCTTAAATATTATGAACATTCAGATTTCACAGATATCATCTCAAGAGCTGACATTATTTATATGACCAGGGTTCAGAAAGAGAGGTTCTCAGATCCGATTGAATATGAAAAAGTCAAGAATGTATATGTCCTGAAGAATTCGATGCTTTCCAATACCAGGCCGAATATGCGTATACTGCATCCTCTGCCCAGGGTAAATGAAATTCATACCGACGTAGACTCCAATCCCAAAGCATATTATTTTGAACAGGCGCTCAACGGCGTTTATACCCGTCAGGCTATTTTGTGCTCGCTTTTAGGAATAAAATAACAACGAATAATTATATGAAAGAGCCTAAACAATTAAGCGTAAGTGCCATCCAGAACGGGACGGTAATTGATCATATTCCTGCTAAAAATCTATTTAAGGTCATTCAAATTCTTGGACTGGATCATATTGACAACCAGATCACTTTCGGGACTAATCTTGAAAGCAAGAAACTTGGCAGGAAAGCCATAATAAAAATCTCCGACAAGTTTTTCGAGGACGCTGACATCAACAGAATCGCACTTGTCGCTCCCGATGCAAAACTTAACATTATACGGGATTATGAGGTGGTTGAAAAGAAGGTTGTGGAAGTACCCGACACAATAGTGGGGATTGCAAAATGTATGAATCCGAAATGCATCACAAACTTTGAAAAGGTAGTTACGAGATTCAGGGTTGTGTCAAAGAAGAATGTGACTCTGCGTTGTCATTACTGCGACAAAATAACAAACCAGGAAAATCTTCAGATAATTTAGCGCAGCCTGTCATATGAGCTGACCAGGTTCTCATCCCTGCGGATGCCCCTGTATGCCAGAATCGCGAAGATCAGGACAAGAGGAGCAAGATATAATTTTGGTGCGGGTGCATAAGATGCGCTGAAACCATCCCCCGTCACCAGCGAATAATATAAAATCATTCCAATCCACAGTAACGAAAGTATTATCACTGCCGCCACAACTCTCATCTGTGTTTTTCTTTTCTTATACAGGAAAATTGCAACAACCGACAATACCGGAATAGTTATTATCAATAATGAAACAGGAATCATCTGGCTAAGACGGGATATTCCATCAACTCCTTCTTCCTGGCAGATGCCACTGAAATTCAATACAATTTCATTGCCTGCCCTGTTAATAATTCTTAAAAAGTTCCCTTTAAGGAATATCAGGGGCAGTATTGTTGTCATTAAAAGGTAAAGCGACTGGATCCTTTGTAGCATAATATTTTTTCTGGTTTCTGCACAAAAATAGCAGTAATTGTTTAGAAAATGATGAAATCAGAAAAAACCACAGCTGCGGAATTCTGGTATCGTTTTATGAAAATTTAACATAGATTTCCGGGCATGAAATATTCAGAAAGGCTCAAATTACTTACCTTTGGCTCCTCTGATTATCTCTAATCCGGAGGTTGAACACTTTCAAATACAATATGTTCATATAGAGAGCCGGTTATAAAACATCATTTGAAAATGAAAAGCAAGTTAAAGCTGATAATAACGATATCACTGGTTGTTGTGATTGCAACAATCATATTTTTTCCAAAAATCAAACCGCTTTTTTCAAATGGCAGAAATAATCAGGTTATGGGATCAGGAGGGCCTGGTGCCGGCGGAATGCAGGGGAGGCAGTTGTTGAACGTAAGCGGGTTTCTTATTCAGCCATCGAAACTCAGCGACCTGTATAACAGCACCGGCACACTTCGCCCTGATGAGGAGGTTGATCTGTCGTTTGAGACTTCAGGCAAGATTGTTGGTATAAGATTTACTGAAGGCACAAGGGTAAAAAAAGGAGATCTTCTGGCAAAAATCAATGACAAACCTTTGCAGGCACAGCTGCAAAAGCTTGAAGCACAGCATAAGCTGGCTGAGGAGAAGGAATTTCGTCAGCGAAGCCTCCTCGACAAGGATGCCATCAGTCAGGAAAGTTACGATCAGATTGTGACTGAACTGCAGACAATACAGGCAGATATTAACCTTATCAAAGCCCGTATTTCTGAAACAGAGCTCAGGGCACCTTTTGACGGAATAATAGGATTAAGGTATATGAGTGAAGGCGGATTTGCAACACCCTCGTCAAAAATTGCACGGCTTGTCAAGATCAGTCCGCTTAAGGTTGAATTTGCAATTCCGGAACGATATGCAAATCAGGTTACAATTGGTTTTCCGGTCACTTTTGCAGTTGATGGCAGCAATGAAACATATGAAGCCAGGGTATATGCCGTGGATCCACAGGTTGAGGAGAAAACCCGTACCATTGTGATAAGGGCCTATTATCCGAACAAAAATGAAGAACTTAAATCGGGGAGATATGCAGCTGTAACTCTCCTCCTTTCACAAATTGATAATGCCATTGCAATACCTTCGGAGGCCCTGATCCCGGAAATGGAGGGAGAAATGGTTTATGTCTTCAGGAAAGGCAAGGCAGAGTCAGTGAAAGTGTTAACCGGGCTGAGAACCGAATCATCGATTCAGATCACCAGTGGTCTTGCTTTTGGTGACACTCTCCTTACTTCGGGTATTCTTCAGCTGAGGCATAACCTGCCGGTGGTGCTTGATACAGTTATCACAAAAAAGTAAGGGGGAAATATCAGCAATGAGTATATCGTCAGTAAGTATCAACAGACCGGTTTTAGCTACAGTATTTGCCATAATAATACTGTTGTTCGGGTTTGTTGGACTAACATATCTTGGTGTCAGGGAATTCCCGAGTGTCGACCCGGCAATTATCACGGTTAGTACCTCGTATCCCGGTGCCAATTCTGATGTTATTGAGACCCAGATAACCGAGCCTCTCGAACAAAACATAAACGGCATCCCGGGCGTAAGGTCACTCACAAGCGTGAGCCGGCAGGGAGGCAGCAACATAACTGTTGAATTCGAACTGTCGGTTGATCTTGAAACAGCTGCCAATGATGTAAGGGATAAAGTATCGCAGGCTACCAGGCTTCTGCCCCGCGACTGTGATCCTCCTACCGTGGCAAAAGCTGATGCTGATGCCAATCCGATTCTCTTCCTGACAGTCGAAAGCGGGAAAAGATCGCTTCTTCAGCTTTCCGAAATTGCTGAACTCACACTAAAAGAACAGCTTCAGACAGTCTCGGGAGTCAGCGCAGTCGGAATTTTCGGGGATAAGAGATACTCCATGAGACTGTGGATTGATCCCGTTAAACTTGCAGGGTATGGGCTTACTCCCATGGATGTCAGGAACGCCATCAACAGGGAAAACGTTGAACTTCCCTCCGGTTCAATAGAGGGTACAAATACCCAGCTGACAATAAGAACCCTTGGACTGATGACCACACCCAAGGAATTCAATGAGCTTATTATCAAACAATCGGGCGACCAGATCGTAAGGTTTAAGGATATCGGGAGAGCGGAACTGGGACCTGAAGATATAAGAGGTATCCTTAAGCGTGACGGGGTTCCTATGGTGATGGTGGTCATCATTCCCCAGCCCGGATCAAACCACATTGACATTGTGGATGAAGTATACAGGCGCCTCGATTATATTGCCAAAGATCTTCCGGAGGATGTAAAGGTCAATGTAAACTACGATAATACAGAATATATCCGGTCATCAATAAAGGAAGTTAAGGATACTATCTTCATCGCTTTTATACTTGTAGTAATAATCATTTATTTTTTCCTCAGGAGCTGGCGGGCAACACTGATCCCGATACTTGTAATTCCCGTCTCCCTGGTTGGAGCGTTTTTCATAATGTACCTTGCCGGATTTACCATTAATGTACTTACACTCTTGGCATTGGTTCTGGCTATAGGGATCGTAGTGGACGATGCAATTGTGGTTATGGAGAACATCTATGTCAAGGTTGAATCGGGAATGAATCCTTTGGAAGCAGGGCTTAAAGGATCGAAAGAGATCTATTTTGCAATTATATCGACTACAATCACCCTGATATCGGTTTTTTTCCCGATCGTTTTCCTGGAAGGAATTACCGGCCGGCTTTTCAGGGAGTTCAGTATAGTGATGGCAGGTGCGGTGGCAATCTCTGCATTTCTTGCGCTGTCACTCACTCCTATGGTATCCACAAAGCTTTTGAGGCATGAAAAACGTCACAGCTGGTTTTTCAGGAAGACGGAGCGCTTTTTTGACCGGCTTAACCAGGTTTATAAAAACGGACTTGACACCTTCCTGAGAAAGAGGAACTATGCCCTTCTTATCCTTGTTGTTGCTCTGTCGCTGGTAGTTTTGCTCTGGAGCACAATCCCGTCAGAAATGGCCCCGCTTGAAGACCGTTCCCAGATTACAGTAAACACATCGGCGACAGAGGGCTCCACATATGAGTATATGCTGGCTTATGCTGATGATATTGCAAAAATGGTGGAAGAAAAAGTGCCCGAGAGAACAAGTTACACAGTGATGGTCAGGGGTGGAAACTCTGCCAATATAAGGGTAATGCTTGTAAAACCTGATGAAAGAGAACGGGCACAGCAGGAAATAGCTGATCAGCTCACCGTCGACCTGAGGAAAAAGACGAAAGCAAGAGCTTTTGTAATGCAGCAGTCAACCTTTGGAAGCAGACGATCGGGAATGCCGGTTCAGTATGTTCTGCAGGCTACTTCAATTGACAAACTAAGAGAGGTGCTTCCGGAGTTTATGGGCAGGGTGATGGACAGTGAGGTCCTGCAGATGGCAGACGTAAATCTGAAATTTACAAAACCGGAACTGAGGATCCATATTAATCGTGAAAAAGCAATAACCCTTGGAGTGTCAACCCAGAATATAGGGCAGACCCTTCAGCTGGCATTAAGCGGGCAAAGATTCGGATATTTTTTCATGAATGGAAAGCAATATCAGATCCTCGGTGAGCTTGCAAGGGAAAACAGAAATAAACCCCTGGATCTTAAATCGCTGTATGTAAGGAATGATAAGGGCGATATGATACAGTTCGATAATCTTGTAACCCTTTCGGAAGAGACTGCCCCGCCCCAGCTATACCGCTACAACAGGTTTGTTGCCGCAACTGTTTCTGCAGGGCTTGCAAAGGGCAAGACTATCAGCGAAGGACTCGCCGAAATGGACCGTATCGCAAATGAAGTCCTTGATGATTCTTTCAGGACTGCACTGGCCGGCGATTCCAAAGATTTTCGCGAAAGCTCCTCAAGCCTTATGTTCGCATTTGTACTTGCACTCATACTGATCTTTCTCGTCCTTTCAGCGCAGTTTGAGAGCTTTAAAGATCCGTTGATTGTTATGATGACAGTACCTCTTGCCCTTACAGGTGCCCTTTTGTTCATGTGGTATTTTGACATTACAATGAACATCTTCAGTCAGATCGGAATTATAATGCTTATCGGACTGGTTTCGAAAAACGGAATTCTTATTGTGGAATTTGCCAACCAGAGAAAAAATGCAGGACTGTCAAAGATTGAAGCGATCAAGGCCGCAGCTGCTTCGCGGTTCCGTCCGATCCTTATGACAAGTATGGCAACAATACTCGGTATATCACCACTGGCACTTGGCCTTGGCGAAGGTGCTCAAAGCCGTGTATCAATGGGTATAGCCGTCGTTGGCGGTATGATCTTTTCAACATTGCTGACCCTTTTTGTCGTCCCTGCAATATATACTTTCATCTCAAGTGAATCAAAAAAGTATACTGATGAAAATAAAGGTACTGTCGCTTAGCTTTCTGATCTCAGCCATCTGTCTTTCTTTATCCTCGCAGGTCGTTTACAGCCTGAATGACTGTATCAAGATCGCGCTCGAAAGGAATTTCTCCCTTCTTATTTCCAGAAACAGCGAAAACATTGCCAAAAACAATTATACCCTCGGGAATGCCGGTTACCTTCCAAGCATTGATCTGACAAGCAGACATAACGGAACCGTCACCAATACCAACCAGAATTTTACTGACGGAAGCAGCACTGAATCAAAAGGGGTTTACAATACCGGAACCTCAGCACTTATCAATGCCGACCTCACAATTTTCAATGGTTTTAGCGTTCAGACAAACTATAAGAAACTGAACGAACTGAAGCAGATGGGTGAACTTAATACCAGAATGTCGGTCGAGAATCTTCTTGCCGACATAATCTCGGGCTATTACAACTACGTACAGCAGGTTGAAATTCTCAACAATATTAAATATGCAGTATCACTTTCGAAGGAAAGGCTGAGAATAGATGAAGACCGTTATCTCCTGGGTTCAAGCTCAAAACTTCAGGTGCTGCAATCGAGGGTCTATCTAAATGCCGACAGTTCCAGGCTTACCAGGCAGAATGAAATAGTGCGGGGATCACGTATCAGACTAAATGAGCTAATGGCTGTTGACAACCTTGCATTGGAATTCGTGACTAGTGACACATCAATCACGATAAATCCCGGACTTCTTTATGAGAGACTGATGACTGATGCCATCAATCAGAATACAAGTCTGCTGATCGCATCAAAGAACATGGTCATTTCCGGCTATGACTATAAACTCATTAAATCCCGTTCATACCCGTATCTCAATGCTTCTTCAGGTTATAACTACAGCTTCAATGATTATTCATCGGGAACAATGCAAAATCAGAGTAACAGGGGTTTGAACTATGGACTCACGGTCGGGATCAATATTTTCGATGGGCTGAACCAGCGCCGGAACATCAGGAATTCATCTATTGAGATGACCAACAGGGAATTGAAATACAAGGAGATTGAGCAGGGAGTAAGGGCGGATCTCATTACAATATACAATGCCTACAGCAATTACCTCCGCCTGGTTAATCTCGAACAGCAAAATCTTCAGACAGCAGCGGAAAATCTTGAAATTGCAATGGAAAGATACAAGCTGGGAAGTCTTTCAGGCATCGATCTCAGGGAGGTGCAGAAAAGCTTGCTCGATGCCAAAGAAAGCCTTATATCAGTTGAATATCAGGCAAAGCTTGCAGAGGTCTCGCTGATGCTTATTTCCGGAAGGATTTCGGATTATTACCAATAGAGGCTGAAAGTTATTCTCTATATTTGTCTTTCATTCTACTTTATGCAAAAGAAAACTGAACTTATCACCAATAAGGATGGAAGTATTTTTCATCTTAACCTTTTCCCTGATGACATAGCGGAGAAAATTATCATTGTCGGAGATCCCGGGCGTGTAGAAATGTTTGGAAAGCTGCTTGAAGATATCAGGGTAAGAAAGGAGAACAGGGAATTCAGGACAATAACCGGTAATTTCGAGGGGAATGAAATCACTGTGATCTCATCAGGAATCGGAACTGATAATATAGATATCCTGATCAATGAGATTGATGCCCTTGTCAACATCGATCTTTCAACAGGTGAAACCCGGGATGAACCTGTGCGGCTTACATTTGTCAGGCTGGGCACTTCCGGAGGTTTGAGAGCTGATGTCCCCGTAGGTTCATGCGTAATTACAGAAACTGCAGTTGGCTTTGACGGTCTGCTGCATTTTTATGAGGGTTACGACTGGCTCCTGGATAATACCCTGACTTCGGTCCTGGCGGAATACCTGGAATGGCCTGACACACTCTCATTTCCATACGCTGTAAACGCAGACAAAACTCTTTTCGGATCGTTTTCAGACAAAAAATTCATCAATGGAATAACCATCTCAGCGCCAGGTTTCTATGCGCCACAGGGAAGACGCCTCCGGCTCGAGACATTTGATAATGAAATCAACGAGAAGCTTGCCGGTTTCTCATTTATGGGACGGAAAATATGCAATTATGAGATGGAAAGTTCAGCCATTTACGGATTGTCAGGATTATTGGGCCACAAAGCACTAACTATCTGTGCAGTCATAGGGAACAGGGTGACCGGTGAGTTTATGAATGATTACAAACCACTGATGGAAGACCTGGCCGTGCAGGTGATGAGAAAGATTTAGAATTTGGCCGGCAAGAGATCACAGATACTCACGGTACCATTTGACAGCCTCTTCCATTCCATCACTTACAGAATGCGTAGGCCTGTAGCCAAGCAGTCTTCCTGCCTTTTCAATCGATGCGAGCGAATGCGGAATATCTCCTGCCCTGTTTGGACCGTAAACAGGCTTGATTTCAAGAACACTATTATCGAATTTGCCTATGATTGTTTTAATCATCTCAAAAAGTTCATTCAGGCTGGTACGGTTCCCGTAAGCGACATTATAAACCTGGTTTACCGCAGATGGTTCCTGAACCAGTGCAGCAAGATGATTTGCCTGGATTACATTGTCAACATACGTGAAATCCCTTGAATATTCTCCATCACCGTTTATTACCGGGGACTCGTGCTGAAGGATTTTTTTTACGAACAGAGGGATCACTGCTGCATAGGCTCCCAGCGGATCCTGCCTCCGGCCGAATACATTGAAGTATCTTAATCCGATTACTTCAATATTGTACGTGGCGGCAAAGTTTGCAGCGAAGAGTTCGTCGACATACTTAGTGATTCCATAGGGTGATAAGGGCTTTCCTATTTTATCCTCTACTTTTGGCAAACCGGGATGATCCCCGTATGTTGATGAGCTTGCGGCATAGATAAATCTCTTCACTTTTGCTTCTTTTGATGCAAAAAGCATCTTTACGAAACCGCCAATGTTGACATCAGTTGATGAAACAGGGTCTTTTATTGATCGTGGCACAGATCCAAGAGCAGCCTGATGAAATACATAATCCATCCCGTCCACTGCCTTCTGGCAGTCTGAATAGTTTCTGATATCACCTTCAATAAGTCTGAACTGAGGATTGGGGCGGAATGAGATCAGGTTTTCCCTTTTCCCGTTTGAGAAATTATCAAGGCAAACTACATAATTGCCTTCATTTAGCAGTGATTCTACCAGGTTTGAGCCTATAAAACCTGCGCCTCCTGTAACAAGGACCCTTTTGTTGCTGACAACTTGTTTCATCTGATTCAGTTTGGATATGATAACCCGGATTAATAGAAACTGATTAGTCAGCAATCTATTTTTCGAAAAGCAACGAAATTTCCTTCAGTATAAATTCGGATGTTTTTCCGTCTCCGTAGAAACCGGGATATGCCAGTTCATAATTGATTGTCATAAACGACCTGAACTCATTTTTTATCCTCTCGGGGCTTGCGTCTGTCAGTCTGACCGTGCCATTTGCAACAAGTTCAATCCATTCGGTCTCTCTCCTCAGAACAATGCATGGTTTCCTGAAAAAATGCGATTCCTTCTGCACGCCTCCCGAATCAGTTATTATCATTCTGCAGGTCTTTTCAAGAAGAGTCATCTCAAGATATGAAACGGGCGGAATGATCCTGATGAAACTGCTTTTTCTCAGCTCATCATAGAGGGGCATAAGACTTGTTTTCAAGGAGTTCATCGTACGGGGGTGGAAAGGCATTACGAAAGGTATTTTGTATTCCTCTGCCATTTCATGCAGGGTTGACAGAATACTTTGAAGCCTTGCAGGGTCATCCGTATTAATGTCACGGTGAATCGTCACGAGGATAAAATTATCGCGGTCAAGCGACATTTCGCTGAAAAAGTATGTTTTCTTCTTTTCTGCAAGCTCTGCGAAGAATAGGGAGTTATCATACATTATATCACCCGTAAGATAGATCTTGGGATTGTCGATGGTATAGGGTGGCTGATTCTCAGGCCTGAAACCCTCGTTGATAAGGTTTTTGAACGCAGCATTTGTGGGTGCGAAGAGGAGCGTTGATGAATGATCGCTTATGATCCTGTTCAGCTCCTCAGGCATACTTTTATTAAATGATCTTAGTCCGGCTTCGATATGGATCACCGGAAAATGGAGCTTTGATGCGGCAATAGCCCCTGCAAGAGTGGAATTAGTATCTCCGTACAGCAGGATGCAATCGGGTTTTTCATTGATCAGCACCTCCTCGATTCCGGAAATCATCATGGCAGTTTGCCGGCCATGATGAGCGGAACCGACTCCAAGGTTGAAATCGGGCTTGTGAATCTCAAGTTCGTCGAAAAAGACCTCAGAAAGTTCCTTATCGTAATGCTGACCGGTATGAACAGTCAGTTCATCAAGTTTTGAACTGAAATTTAACCTGATCGCCCTGCTGATTGCTGATGATTTAATGATCTGGGGTCTCGCCCCCACGATATTCATTAATTTGATCTTCGACATTGCCCGTAATTACCAGTTTAGATTTGCGGCAAAGGTAAATTATTTTCCCTTGACTTGACAGATCTATTTGGCGTAATTTACAGCCCTTGTTTCCCTTATCACTGTAATTTTTATCTGCCCCGGATATGTCATTTCATTTTGAATTTTCCTGGCAATTTCAAAGGAGAGGTTTTCGGCTTCCTTGTCATTAACTTTCTCGGCTCCGACAATTACACGAAGTTCCCTGCCAGCCTGTATGGCATATGTTTTCATTACTCCAGGATACTGTAGTGCAAGTGATTCCAGTTCCTTAAGGCGTTTTATATATGATTCCACAACTTCACGCCTGGCGCCCGGCCTCGCTCCGGAAATAGCGTCACAAACCTGTACGATCGGGGCTATGAGTGTTGTCATTTCTGTTTCATCGTGATGAGCTCCGATGGCATTGCATATTTCAGGTTTCTCCTTGTATTTTTCCGCCACTTTCATTCCAAGAATGGCATGCGGCAGTTCGGGTTCATCATCAGGCACTTTCCCAATGTCATGGAGCAGGCCTGCCCTTTTAGCCAACTTGGCATTCAATCCAAGTTCGGCTGCCATGATAGCGCAGAGGTTTGCCACTTCACGCGAGTGCATTAGAAGATTTTGTCCGTATGACGACCTGTACTTCATTTTCCCAACCAGCCTGATAAGCTCGGGATGAAGCCCGTGTATGCCAAGGTCAATAGTTGTTCTTTTACCGACTTCCAATATTTCTTCCTCAATCTGTTTCCTGGTTTTATCAACTATCTCCTCAATCCTGGCAGGATGTATTCTTCCGTCGGTTACGAGCTGGTGAAGAGCCAGTCTGGCTACTTCCCTGCGAATGGGATCAAATGCCGAGAGCACTATGGCTTCCGGCGTATCATCGACAATGATCTCCACACCTGTGGCAGCTTCAAGCGCCCTTATGTTTCGTCCCTCACGTCCTATTATACGTCCTTTCATTTCATCTGATTCGATATGGAAGACAGTAACCGCATTTTCGATTGCATTTTCTGCAGCCACCCTCTGGATTGTCTGAAGGACTATCCTTTTTGCTTCCTTGTTGGCAGTCATTTTGGCTTCATCAAGGATTTCATTTATATAGGACATAGCTCCGGTTTTGGCTTCCTCCTTAAGAGATTCGATCAGATTGTTTTTGGCTTCTTCTGCAGACAATCCCGAAATTGCCTCAAGCTGGTCCACCTGCTGGCGGTGAAGCTTTGACAACTCTTCATGTTTTTTGTCCACCAGTTCAAGCTGAGATGTAAGATTCTCACGGATACTATCTGCTTCGTTCTTTTTGCGTTGAACTTCCTCGATCTTCTGCGAAAGGGTCAGCTCTTTCTGCTTGATCCGGCTTTCGGCTATCGCAACCCTGTTGTTTTTCTCATTAATCACCTTTTCATGCTCAGCCTTGAGTTGAAGAAATCTTTCTTTTGCCTGCAGAATTTTTTCCTTTTTTATTACTTCTGCTTCAGCCTCGGCTTCTGAAATAATTTTACGGCTCTTGTTTTTCAGCGCTTTCTGCCATATAAAGTAGGCAGCGCCAAAACCAAGGACCAGGGATGACATACTTATGATGAGTGTCAGTCCTCCATTTATTGCATTGATTATCAACATCATATTTGTTTGTATTTATAATAAAAAAACCCGCAAAGTCTCCTCAACTTTTATAAAACCCCATATCTTTATGGATGGGGCCACTAATTCAATTCGAACGTCCACTGTCCCGTACTGACGGGATCCTGACGAATCAGGATGAGGCCTGTCCTGGCTGAATTAAGGGAAACCCCAAAGTTTTAAGTGTTGAGTTTCAAAAATGAATGAAGAAACAATGCGGGCAAAAAGTTCATGTATTTTAAAGAACGCTGTCACTCCTGCTTTCAAGAACTGAATCAATTTTTCCTATCAGTTCTCTGATGGCTTCAGGAATATGATCATTATTCAACTTATCTTCATCTTCCGTAAGTTTAATAACATATTGCAGAGCAGCCATGGCCAGAAAATCCTGTACATCCTTGTCTGAATAGCGCTGTTTGTATTGCAGCACTTTTTCATTGATCATCCTGGCAGCTTTTCTGATTTTTTCCTCATTTTCCCTTTCCACCTTTAATGGATAATACCTGTCTGCCACGTTGACCCTGATAGATAGCTTATCATCCATTATTATATCTTATCTGTTTAAAAGAGCAACACATCTGTCAATTTCCCGCACCAATTCGTTAATCTTCTTTTTTGCCTCCGTCGCATTCTCCCCTCCTCCTGTCAATGCTCCTAATAATTTAACTCTTTCGTATTTGGTTTCCAGAATTTTAATTCTTTCTTCATTTTCCTGAAGCATAAGCTTCAGTTTTTCATTTTCTGTCTTCAGTTCACTGTTTTGTGTTTTCAAATCAATATATCTTTCCAACAACTCATCGAGCTTTTTGTTCAGTAAATTAAGCTCTTCATAGCCATTATCCGACATATTTAAATCTTTATTACAAAGGTAATACTGTTAACGAAATTTTCAAAAATTTAACTTAAATAGTTTGGCAAAATTGCCCGGACTGATAGTTTTGCAATGGGATAACGGACGAAAACAGTAATTTGATGCATGTCTCAGTGATATTATTAATATTTTCATGGCTGACGGTATTCCCGGGCGAAGAACCGGGAAACCGTGAGACTTTTATTTCACCTCTCAGAATCCCTCTTGCTCTTTCTGCAAATTTCGGAGAACTCAGGTATGACCACTTTCACTCGGGAATTGATATCAAAACCCAGGGGACGACAGGCAAGGAGATAGTGGCAGCCGCATCAGGTTATGTTTACAGGATCAGTATCTCGCCGGGAGGTTTTGGCAAGGCGATCTATCTGCGACACCCCTCAGGCTATTCAACAGTTTATGCCCACCTCGACAGATTTATACCTGAAATTGAAGAATATGTCGTGTCTAGGCAATATGAAGAAAAAAGTTTTATGGTCACATTGTGGCCTCCAAAAGACAAATTCAGATTTGACCAGGGAGACATCATTGCCTTTTCAGGCAATACGGGAAGCTCGTCAGGACCTCATCTTCACTATGAGATACGTAAATCAGATGAGGAAGTGCCTGTGAATCCGCTGAAGTTCGATTTCGGGGTTGAAGACAGAATCGCCCCCGTAATAGAAGAACTGGTAATCTTCAGGGCGGGAAGGAATACCGTTATCGACAACAGAACAGCGAACCTCAGGGTGAAAGTGTCAGGAAACTCAGGCAGGTACCAGACCAACAACGGGAAGACAATAAATATAAGCGGGCCGGTGGGATTCGGATTCAAATCTTACGATCTTTCATCAAACAGCCCTAATAAAAGTTCAGTATACTCAATCGACCTGCTAGTTGATTCCAGTCTTGTTTACAGCTACAGGATGGACTCCTTTTCCTTCAATGAATCGAGGTTTATCAACAGCCATATTGATTATGAGACCTATATAAAAGACAAAGATTTCATTGAGCGTGCATTTGTTCTTCCCAACAACAGGCTTGGCGTCTACAGCAATCTGGAAAACAGGGGAATCTGTAATTTTCCAGACCAGGGGAAACATCGTGTGGAAATAATTGTCGGCGACATATTCAATAACAGATCATCGCTTGTATTTCATGTCAACTCTGAAGCGCCCCACGCAACTGTTAATGACAAGGAAAACAATACCATTGTAATGCCGTACAACAGGAACAACAGGTTTGTTTCCGGTGATCTTTCAGTAAATATTCCCTCTGGGGCATTATATGATACACTTTTTTTCGAGTATATGAAAACTGAAGGAAATCCCGATATGTATTCTGATATTTACCATATCCATAACAGATACACTCCATTGCATAAATCCTACAACCTGTCGATCAAACCAAAAAGAATACCGCCCGGAAAAAGTTCGAAGCTTCTTATTGTTCAGCAGGTGAATGGTTCCGTACGAATACCGGTTCAGACAAAATGGGAAAATGGATCCCTGTCGGCAAGGCACTCCAGTTTCGGTTCGTTCTATGTCGGCATCGATACCATCCCTCCCACTGTATCGCCAAACGGATTAATCCAGGGAGTGAATCTTGCAGGCAGGAGAGAGATAAGGATCAGGATTGCTGATGATTTTTCCGGAATAAAATCATACGAACCTGTCATTGACGGCAAATGGGCACTGTTTGAATATGATCAGAAAAACAATCTGCTGACCTATTCGTTTGATCAC
>CAZTDW010000041.1:0-23597 GCA_964611835.1 uncultured Rikenellaceae bacterium
AGGGAAGGGGTAGGGGATGGGTTTCTTTGATTCATAAACTGAGTGGTCGCATCTTTTACCGCACTAATTGTCAAAAGTCAAAAGGCATCACAGCAAGCATCCTGCTCCACTTAATTGAATCTCATGATTTAAGTAGGATCCCTTAAAGTACTGACAGGTTAAGGATCACTTATCTCTGTGATTCAATATTTTTCATTACATAATTGTGATCATCCCGGTCAATTATCTCTCTGTCTATGAAGCCTGTTATGAACTCCTGGTTATCACCTGTCAGAACTGGCCTTGTCCCGTGAGCCCGGCCGAAACCGAAACAAACCATGCCATCGGGAGATTTTTTAGATCCTCCCCTGGTGCTTCCCATATAAGAGAACAGATCAGTTTTTTCATCAGGATGAATCTGCCTGAAATATATTATCCGCGGATAGCCCATTTGTCCGGCATAAACCCATTTCATGTTTTTAAATATCCCTGTATTATCAAGCAAGTCAGGAAAATCGACACGTTTACCATCTATATTGTTCCCCCAATACATTTTTTCAGGATCATATTTTCCTGCCGGTGTACCCTCATAGAGGAACCAATAGGTCTGATCAGGCACAGTCTTCACCATAGTAAGCTTTGCATAAGAATCATAGAACGCCCAACGGAATTTCCAGTTGCCTGTCTTTGTGGTAGTTTCTATTACGTTTGGAGCAACCAACTTTGTTTCACATTTATCAAAGCCGGGATGGCCCGCATCACTGTCTTCTCCGCCTATCCCCAGATTAGGAATTCCCCTGTATTGAGATGCCGCATTGCCAGGTTGTCCGAGGTCAGTTGTTTTGAAACTGATCCAGTCTTTGCCATCCCTGTCAAACATACTTATGAATCCGCCGCCCTGCCTGTCATAAATATAAGTTGCTGATGAGGTTTCAATTTTAAAGCCTGGTATTCCCTGTTCAACTATTTCTGTTATCCTGACTGAAGAGAGATCAACCTTTTCGTTTGTAAGGTTTCTCCATAAATACAGGGGTGCCTTGTTCCAGTTTCTTGACGCAACTATGTCAATATCACCATCATTGTCAAGATCCCCGGCTGTACCACTGTAACATGCCCGGTCACCAATTATCTGCTTTTCCCAGTCAAGATTATTGCCCTTGTTGACAAATATGGTAACAGGGTGATATCCTTCGGGATTTGGATCATTATAAAGAATCAACGAACCCGAAACAACATCTTTGTCCCCGTCGTTATCCATATCAGCTATCAGAAGTGTGTGGGCAAAATCCATATAACCAATCTCATGTTCCTGCCAGTTCCTGTCAAAATCTTTTCCGGGATTTTTATACCAGCATATCGAATAACCTGAATTTTCAGCGTTGGAAACAAAAATATCAGTCCATCCGTCCTCATCAATATCGTTTACGGCTACCTTCGTATTATTGTCAAACCATGAACCTTCAGGCCCTGTTTTCTGTTGGTACCATCCCGGAGCATAATCATGTTTTGTCCAGACTCCTTTAACCGGATCGGAAGGGGTTTCATACCATAAGCCATTAATAACAATATCCGGATCACCATCCTTGTCGATATCTGCCACATCAGTGCCATCGTGATGAGGAGCTTCAATTTTTACTGTAACCCATTTGGCCGGTGTGGTTTGCAAATAAACTCTCACAAAACCATCTACTCCTCGTGCTGCAACATCTGTTTTTCCGTCTTTGTTGAAATCAGCTGTCACAATATCTTTGGCATAAGTACTGAAGCCTATATCAAATTTTTGCCACGGGCGGCCATCATAATTCTTTGATCCATAAGGATTTTTAAGCCAGAAAATGCTTCCGGTCTCGTTATCATCATCACCATCGGTGTCGTATCTTCCGATGATATCAATATATCCGTCGTTATCAATATCGGCTGATGCGATCCCGCACGATCTGTAATTTATTTCCAGAATCACTTTTCTTTTGAAACCACCGCCACCCTTTTCGCCCATATCGGAAAACCAGCAGACGGTTTTGATATTAAGTCCATCATTACCAGATAAATCATTGTAATCATCAATAACCACTATATCGTTTTTCCCATCTTTGTCCACATCAAGGATCATAGGGTGAAGCGCCACAGAGTTAGTTACATTTAATGTCTCAAATTTTATTTCCTGCGCGTATCCGGTCATCTGTAAAAAAGCCAGTAATGTCATTAATAATGATAATCTTCTCATCTTCTTTAAATTTAAATTATCGCGGCCTGAGCTTAACAGACAGTCCGTCTGGTATCGGCCTCCCTCACTGCTTGGCAACTAAACGGAACTATTTGATTTTAGTTTTTATGGCATCGTTTCTCCAGACATGAAGAAATTTGTAATTATCCCAGGCTATGCTGACAATATCCAGATCGCCATCTGAATCGAGGTCAGCGAGCTGTGTCCCAAGATGGCTTTCATGTCCCTTGTCTGCCAGATGCATGGTAAAATTGCCCTTCCCGTCATTCTGAAAAAGCATAAGCCTGAAATCATTACCCTTATGTTCGCAGGTTACCAGATCGATATCACCGTCATTATCAATATCTGCAGCATCAAGATTATTCATGGAATAACCTGTAATTATAACATCCTTCTTCCAGTTAATTTGGCTGCTGATTCCGGGGTTAGTGAATACCACGACAGAGGCCAGCGGATCAAGACCGGGATACATCTCTTCTGAAACAGCAATATCCGGCTTGCCATCGTTGTTCAGATCGGCAACTTCAATTCTGTCAGCAGCATTTACCAGGCTCCCGATATGATGTTTACTCCATCCGGTGTTTATTGAACCAGGATTTTCGTGCCAATATACCTGTCTTGATACATCTTTGTCTTCTTCATGCATATCTCCGGTAACAAGGTCATTATCCCCGTCGCCATCGATATCTCCAATTCCAATACCCTCTGAGGAGCCTGTTCTGACAATCAGTTTAAATCTCCAGTTATCCTGAATTTCCGGATCAGCCGGCACTGATGTCACCCAGATACCCTCATTTGCTGCAAGAATAATTTCTCCTTTTGTTCCGGCAATAAGGTGGGCAAAGCGTCCTCCCTGTCCGTTGACATGATCAGTTCTTGGAATTTCGCCTATCTTCCTGCAGATCCAGGTGGCACCTTTCAGATTTTCTGCTTCAAACCAGTAAACATCAGGCAGCGCTTCAGCAATAACATCTGCAAATTCATCTCCATCCACATCCACGAATAAATATCCATCTGCATTCCTGCCAAGATCGCTTCGGGTCCATTCGCCCGTCATACTTCCACCCGGGTTGAGGTAAAAATACCGGCCTGCAATAACATCTTTATAACCATCTTTGTTGATGTCTTTAATGTCGAGTCCGAAATATCTCAGCCATGAAGGCTCATCCCAGTCTCCCCATTTCTGACGGGAATCATCTGCCTGAATGTATTGCCATTTGTTGATGGGCAGATATTGCGCAATACCCTGATAAGGTAATGTTGCAGGTATACATGATAGCAGGTACCACTTCAAAAGAAACCACTTGTACATCTTTTTTGTCTTATCGGTTGGTTTGACAATGATCTTTTCAATTTTCTTTTGCCGTTCATGTTTCTTAAGTGACAATCAGAAGATAATGATCATTTTTCACACGAAAATAGCTTTTTATATAATAGTAAAATAAATGGTTCGTGTGTAACCTTTATTATTTTCATTTTACTGTTGTGCAAGATTGTACATGAAGGTTTCATATAAAGGGAATTTTTTTTTATCAGTCAGGAATAACTCTGTAAAAGCAGTTACTTTTGAGGTTGTCAGGAAAAGTATTTGAACCGTGCCTCAAACCTCAGATAACGTTAAAAGGATCAGGATCATTTTCCGTTCGCTGCGATACAGGAATTACAGGCTTTTTTTCAGCGGGCAGAGCCTATCCCTGATCGGGACATGGATGCAGCGCATTGCCTTACCGTGGGTTGTCTATAAGTTAACCGGATCAGCGCTTCTTCTGGGGATTGTAAGTTTTGCAGGTCAGATACCGACATTCCTCCTTGCTCCGCTGGCAGGGGTGGTCACTGATAAATTCAGCAAATACAGGATCCTGGTAATCACCCAGATCGCTGCTCTGATACAGGCTCTCATCCTTGCTGTACTGGCTCTTGCCGGCATTATGGAGATATGGCACATTATCGTTCTCAGCATTGCCCTTGGCTGCATCAATGCGTTTGACGTGCCCTCGCGCCATTCATTTGTCATTGAGATGGTGGAAAGGAAAGAAGATTTCGGTAATGCAATTGCTCTTAATTCCCTTATGTTCAATGGTGCCAGGCTTATAGGGCCATCTGTTGCCGGACTGATGCTTTCAACAGCCGGTGAAGGCATATGTTTTCTCATTAATGCAATAAGCTATCTCTTTGTAATAATTTCACTCAGCCTGATGCGTGTACCGGTAAGGGAAACAGTGAAGAAAAGTGGTGACATGCTGAAGGAAATGAAAGATGGATTGAGTTATACCTTTGGTTTTCCCCCTATTAAGCATATACTTATTCTTCTGAGTGTTGTCAGTCTCCTTGGTGCATCTTATCAGGTCCTCATGCCGGTTTTTGCCAAAGAGATACTTAACGGCAGTTCAAAGACCTATGGATTTCTTATGGGTGCTGCAGGACTTGGAGCATTAGCCGGAGCGCTATTCCTTGCTTCGCGAAGATCGGTGGTGATGCTCGGAAGAACGATACCTGCTGCCTCCGGGCTCTTTGGTCTGGGGCTTGTTATCCTTTCATTTACCGGCAATTTCAATATTTCAGTTTTGCTTATGGTTTTTATCGGTCTGGGATTAATGCTCCATACAGCATCGAGTAATACTATACTGCAGACCATTACCGATGACGACAAAAGGGGAAGGGTGATGAGCTTTTACACCATGGCCATAATGGGGACGGCACCATTCGGAAGTCTTCTTGCCGGCACCATGGCCAAAATGCTTGGTACTTCCAATGCCATCCTTCTGGGCGGATTAAGCTGCATCGCAGGTGCGCTGATCTTTTACAGGAAGCTTCCCGTACTGCAAAAATCCGCTTTGCCCGTATACCAGAAAATGGGATTGATCCCGGAGGTAGTTTCAGGGATTCAGAATGCTTCTGAGCCGGTAATTGATGCCGGTAAATCCCTGATAGGCAGCAATGCTGAGAAAGGTGTTGATTTAAACAGGAATATTGAGACAACAAAAATGTGACTTAAACGTTACTTCTATGAGAAAATGATTCCTGAAGATCATTTAAAGTCATTAATCATTATTAAAAGAGTAATTTTATGAGATATTCAGCAATATTTCTGTACCTGATTACACTATTATTAATTTCCGGATGCAGCAAGGATGATGATCCGGCTCCGCAAACAGGCAATGAGTTTATCGTAGCCGATCATACCTCGATAAAGCTTGCCTCAATTCCCTCTCAATGGGTTTCAGAGGCAAAACAGAAACTTCATATTGCCTATAGCCACACTTCACATGGCAGCCAGATTACCGATGGAATGTCGGGCCTGGTTTCGTTCAAAGGGGTTTCTTTCTCATGGAGTGAAAGTAATTCAGGTGACGCTCTTCATCTGGACGATTATGCCATCAGCGGCGATCTGGGTAATCCCGACAGGACCTCATGGGCTACCCGGACAAGGACATATCTTGCTTCAAATCCTGAAACCAATGTGGTGATGTGGTCATGGTGCGGTCAGGTATCATCGGCTTCGGAATCGGATATTAACACATATCTGCAACTTATGGATGGACTGGAAAAGGACTTTCCTGATGTCACCTTCGTATATATGACTGGTCACCTCGACGGCACAGGTCTCACTGGAAATCTTCATTTAAGGAATGAACAGATCCGCAATTACTGCCGCAACAATAAGAAGGTGCTGTACGATTTTGCAGATATTGAATCATACAATCCTGACGGGGTGTATTTCGGCAACAAATTACCGAATGATGAATGTGCCTATGATACAAACGGGGACGGCGTCCGCGACGGGAACTGGGCAGTTGAATGGCAGAACAGCCATACCCAGGGCACTGACTGGTACAACTGCAATTCTGCACATTCACAGCCCCTTAATGCAAACATGAAAGCATATGCAGCATGGTGGCTCTGGGCGAGGCTGGCTGGATGGAACGGCAACTGACGATCCTGATGCCAAAACTCTTTTAAGCAGGCGACTAAAATGACATGCGGTAATCGAATAAAATTTCAGCGGAACTGTTTATGATTTCCGTTGAAAGATTGATTGCTTACATATTTGTATTCTTACCGTATCTTTTTCAGAGATCACTCAGCCGTCCTGGCTGCGATTCTTCAGCAATCTTAATATGATTTTATTACCGTCTCCGGGTTAAAAACATCGTTTTTTTGATCCCCTGAAAATTTTTCGTCACTCGAAAGCATAACGTTGGTCTTTGAAAACAGTGCGGAAATCAAAATTTCACCCCAATTCCTTTGAAGCACTGATAAAAATCACCAATTTTGACTTAAACATAAGGGATTTACAACATTATTATCGGGGATTTTGCGTTTAAAACTTACTGAAATTTAGAGCATCTGAAAGTGAAAATATTGATTTGCGAAGATAATCCCATGGCCATGAAAACCTTGTCGGTAATACTTGAAAAGGAAGGTTTTAATACTTCTGTTGCTGAAGATGGCAACAGGGCCATAGAATTACTTGCAAGCAATGATTATGACCTGCTTGTGGTTGATATCCATCTTCCGTACCACAGCGGCCTGGAGCTTGTGAAATACTTAAGGTCTGATCAGGGAAAGGACACCCCGGTGCTGGTGCTGACAGCTTTCAGTGATCCTCAGATGCAGCGCGAAGCCGGTGAGCTGGGCATAGACGGCTATATCGTCAAGCCGTTCAATCCTTATGAGCTGGTGTCAAGGATCTGGTCAATACTTCAGAGAAGATGACGGGCAGGAAATATATATATATGCTTTTAGGTTTTGCCATAATGCTTTTGAACGGCATTCCCGATTCGTATTCACAGGAGCCGGCAGATCCGGAGCAGGAGTATTTGCGGATAAGGGAAACGGCATTCAAAGGTAATTATGAGGAAGCCGGCATTGCTGCCCGGAAGCTTCTTGAAGCTCATCCTTCCTACGGTGATGTAAGGGTTTTACTGGCACGCATCCTTGCATGGCAAAAAAAGTATGATGAGGCAGAAGCAGTTATCGATACCCTGCTCGCTAAGGAACCGCAGAATGCTGATGCCCTGGAAGTCAGGAGGGATATAACCCTGTGGTCAAAAGCAAATACACCGGTATCAACTGACCTTAGAGCAGGTTATTCATTCGACTTTTTTAATGTGCCCTATTACCGTTTCTGGCAGGTTTTCAGGGCAGGAGCTGGTCACAGATTCAGCTGGGGCACTGCAGCCGCATACTTAAATACAGGTAACATCGCGCTTGGTGAAGATCCTGTCATTCACGCCACCGAACCGCAGTTTGAAGCCGAAGCATATCCTGTTCTTTCAAAAAAGAATTATGCTTATCTCGATTATGCTTACAGTCCGGGATCATATTTCCCCACTCACAGGGCTGCAGTGGAATTATGGCAGATACTGCCGGCAGGATGGGCTGTTTCTGCAGGACTGAACTACTATTACTTTGACAGGGACATATTCATAGCCCTGGTCTCGGTTGAAAAATACATCAAAAAATACTGGTTTTCCGGCAAATGCTATGTTTATTTCAAGGATAACGGGCCTACAACATCTTTTTATCTGAATGCCAGAAGATACTCCAATGATACTGATTACCTACAGCTTACTCTGGGTACGGGTACCGCTCCGGATGAGCCTTTTGACATCCGGTCGGATCTGATGCGCTTAAGCGCAAACAGCATAAGACTTGCATATAATTTCGCGCTTACTAACAAGTTAGTATTCAGAATAGGAGCAGGCTATTCGAGGGAAGAGTATGAGGAATCGATGTACAGGGACAGATTTGAAGGTAACATCAATATGATTTATGCAATAAAAATGAAGTAATGAGACCGGGGGCATTTTTGATATTAACTTTTCTCTCCATTGCTTCGGTGAAAGCCGACCCTCCTTTTCCTGCACCCCCGCCAGATTCAGGATTCAATACCATTTTTGTCCCCGATGGACTTGCACTATTTACTATAAAGAGAGATGAATCGAGGATTAATGATCTCAGGGTACTTTCAAAAGACAAATACCCTGTTCAGATAGGCGCATTCAGAAAAAAACTGTACGCCGAGATAATGTACTCCAAGATCCATCCTGTTCTGGGTGAAGATGTGATTCTTATGGAGGAGGACGGATTTTACAAGATAAGGGTAACGCGGATCAGGCAAAATTCAATTCAGGATATTGGCACAATCACTGAATACCCGGTTGCAGAAAGAAAAGATACGTCTGATCTCTCAGGCTCAGGAGACATTGATAGCTCAGTGACCTTGAAAAATGATACAAATATGGCTCCCGATACAATAAGGGACACTGTACCTATTAATGCCTCAGCCGCCGATACCGCATTGCCGGTGACGGAAACCAGAGAAGCAGTCAGGAAATTTTTCCTGCTGAACAGTAATAGTCCATGGCTTAAGAGGATAAATTATTTCGGCAAATCATTCGCTTTTGTAAATGCCCTTATCATAACGATATTTTTGTCCATACTGTCAATGATCATTCTGCTGGTTGTCATTCTTCTCAACAGATCGAGACTGGAAAAGGAAGAAAAACTCAGAAACTACCTTTCGGAGACATACCAGACGATGATCGTTGATTATCTTTTTGCCGACATCAATACCGACAAATTCTTTGAAATTGCATCAAACAAATACCGGCGGCAGGTTCTGATAGACCAGATGATAGATGTAAGCGTCAACCTGAAGGGTGATACGGAAAACAAGCTTCAGAATCTGTATCTGTCGCTGGGGCTCGATGAAGATTCAGTAAAGCGGGCCCATGATTTCAGATGGCACAAGAAGATCAAGGGATTCAGGGAGCTTGCCTTCATGAACATTAATGATGCCAACGATCAGATGCACAAAGCTCTGAATTCAAGGAATGAGATTCTTCGCATGGAAGCACAGATTGCACTTGTAAGGCTGACCGATCATGATCCCTTCAACTTCCTTTTCAGCCTGAAAAGGCCATTTTCACTGTGGGAACAAATAACGCTTCACGACCTTATAATTCAGCATGATCTTCCGGTTCCTTCCTTTAAAAGATGGCTTATGGTCAACAATCCGACCGTGGTTATGTTTGCACTTAGGATGATACGTGAATTCAGGCAGAAAGACGCTGAAGATGAAGTAAGGGAACTGCTTGATCATTCCTCTCCTGAAGTAAGGCGGCTGGCAGTTCAGGTTGCAGGGGATATGGATATGCGTTCGACACTTGAAACAATGAAAAGGATGTATAAGAGCCAGGATTACAAAACCTGCCTTGAGATAATAAAATCAATGGGCAAGATGCCTGATCCTTCCTACATTGGATTTCTGGAACTTGTTCTTGACAAGGAAGATGATGTACAATTGCAGATTGAGGCTACAAAAGCAATTGAAAACAATGGTGAGGAAGGAGTGAAAACCCTGGTTAAGCTTATGAAATCGGAATACAAGAATTACAACATTATTGTAAGACACGTTCTTGACCGCAGAATATATTAGGCTATGGATTTTATATTTGCACATCTTATCTTTTATCTGACACTGGCACTTTTCGGGTCGTATCTCCTCCTGGGGATAGCCTCTGCCATTGCCTTAAGGAAGTATCTGCGCAAGAACAGCTATGTAAATTACAATTCGCTGGTCCTTTCGCCGCTGAGTCCGAAGATCTCCATTATTGCACCTGCATACAATGAAAGCAAATCAATCATTGATAATGTACGAACCCTCCTTTCGCTATATTACAACAACTTCGAGGTGATAATTGTAAATGACGGATCGACAGACAAAACGTTCGATCTGATGAAGGAAGCGTATGACCTTATCAAGGTCAATTACTATTTCGATTACAGGATACCATGTGAGCGGATAAGGGGAGTGTACAGGTCAAAGAATCCCTCATACAACCGTCTGACAGTTATCGATAAGGTAAACGGAGGCAAGGCCGATTCGCTGAATGCGGGGATAAATGTCTGTCACAGTGATCTTTTTGTTTCCATCGATGCAGATTCGATAATTGAATCGGACTCAATACTGAAACTTGTAAAACCATTTCTTGAGGAGAAGGAACGGAAAGTGATAGGGACCGGAGGTGTAATAAGAATTGTCAACTCATGCGAGGTTGAACGCGGCCACATCCGTGAAATCAAAATTCCGCGGAAAATCCTTCCCCGTCTGCAGGTACTTGAATATACCAGGGCATTCCTTCTTGGCAGGATGGCATGGAGCCAGCTCGATGGTTTGATGCTGATATCCGGGGCTATGGGGATCTTTGACCGTGAAACTGCAGTAAAAGCAGGGGGTTACAGCATCAAGACCGTGGGTGAAGATATGGAACTGGTACTAAGGATGAGAAGGTATATGGCTGATAACGACCAGAAGTATGAGGTTACGTATATTCCTGATCCGTTATGCTGGACCGAAGTCCCCTCAGACCTCAAATCACTCAGGAAACAGCGCACCAGGTGGACGAGAGGCCTTGTGGAGTCATTAAGCAAACACCGGAAACTGTTCCTCAATCCAAAATATGGACGTCTTGGAATGCTTGGATATCCATACTGGTTTTTCTTCGAGTGGCTGGCTCCGCTGATTGCATTTTCAGGCTTTGCCTATACCATATACCTGATAATAAAAAATGCCATCAACTGGCCGTTCTATCTTATACTTTTCCTTTTTGTTTACTCTTTTGCCGTAAGTATTTCAATCTGGGCTGTCCTTTTTGAGGAGATCACTTTTCATAAATACAGGAGCAAGAGAGATGTCCTGAAACTTATTTCCTCGGCATTTATTGAACCTTTCCTGTATCCTGTTCACACATACTTTGCCATCAGGGGAAATCTTGAGGCGCTTCGCGGGAAGAAGGCATGGGGGAAAGCCGAGCGCAACGGCTTCGACAAAAGGAAAAAGCCAAAGCCCAGGCCGGTAGTCTAAATGGCCTGGTCAGTCAACAAATCCGGGAATGGAAGACAGACCTTCCCTTACAACCTGCAGGGATCTTTTTTCGGTTGGTGAAGTCACGGGAGCAATAAGCCAGTGCGGCCATACATACCTGCTGAGCGAAGAGGTCACCTTTCTGTCGAGGTAAACTGATACCGCAATCCCATCCGATAGTGCCGTTGATATTTCATAATTATAACCTCCGTCGTGTGATACCGCCCCGTCAATTATCCTCATTTGTGTGGGATCATGGAAATAAAGCAAAGTCCAGGGTATCCTGATCCTGATCTTTTCATTTTTCCAGGCAACCGCTGTCCGCTGACCGGATGTGAATGTACTGCTGTTTTCCATTGGCAGTTTTCCTATATCCTGTACCGTCAGCATGTAACCGTCGTTGATCCAGCGCATAAGGTCCCATTTGCCTCCATCCGAAACAGTGCTTCGGAATTTCTGGACAGCATGGTTTGAAAGATCAAATCTGGGAGTCAGTCCATACATGTTATAGGATTCAGCAACATGAAAAAGAGCTGAATCGGACGAAAGGATAATTGAAAGAAGGAATTCTGACCTGTTTGCCAGGTTTTTTCCGTTTGGAAGTACGGATTCTCCCAGCCCTTTCAGCCAGGTGTCGAAGGCAACAAGCACCGTATCGCCGGGTGACAGATTCCTGGCTGCATCAATTTCCAGGAAGAAATACTGGTTATCATGAGTAGCGCTCACCTTTTCTACAGGACCTCCGGTGTTATCAGTCTGATATGAAATTAAAGGCAGCACTGACTGCTGTTCGAATGTAACAAGACCGAAGTTTTGTTCGGGTGATGTAAGATTGTGCCACAGCTGACGGGTGGGGATGGTGACCCCTCCGGACGATATGCCGAAGGCTTCAAGATAGAGGACTATCCATGTCGGCTTGAACCACTCATCCATCCAGGCAAACATAAAACCACCCGCACATCCTGAATTTAATATATTATGCATCAGCCTTATATTATTTTCCCCCTGCTGGTAATCGGAGAATCCGCCATGATGCATCCCGCTGTATGACTGATGAGCGCTTCCCCAGCTTGAGGGTACTCCGAATTCAGCTATTACAAGCGGCATCGATGAATAGTGAGCTTTAAGGTCGTTCAGATAGCCCAGGTAGCTGTTGGGACCGTCAGTATCGCTGAATGACAGGTAGGAGGGTTGCTCACTTATAAAATTGGGATAGTAGGGGTAGGCATGATAGCTGGCAAAGATACCAGGTTCGGGCAGTTTCAGGGTTATTCTTGTAAGGTCAAAAGATGCAGCGTCCTCATCGGTGAAGATCTCCGTCGGATGATCGAGCGGATCGAGGGTAGGCCAGCTTGAAAAGCTTACCGGACGCATAACCGAGTATTTCCTTTCCTCGTATGTGATAACTTCATCCAGCATCTGCGCAATAAATGCCTCAGAAGCAGAGCCTCCGGTTATGCTGAAGTACTTGCCCGAAAATGATCCCCCGGAAGGATGACGGGAATTTGTGGAATCCACTTCCTGAGGACTTACTTCCCTGCCGGTTATGTAACCTGCCGTCCACCTTGATACATCGGTGAGATACCTGCCGTAAGCCTTGCCGTATCTGAAAGCAAGGTTGCCTGCACCGTTAATACAATCAATAACTTCATGGATCTCATTTGTAAAAGGGATAATCCTTTTAGTCAGATCATACGATCCCGGGTCATATCTGTCCTCAACCTCTTCAAGCCAGATACCCTGAAACAGCAGCAGGGGATTACCGGGATGACGATAATTATATTCCGCAAGTTTTTCATAAAATACCGGAGGATGAATTGTATATACACGAATACTGTTAAATCCTGCCTCTGATATTTTCCTTATCCATTCTTCATAGTACGACGGAGAGATGGCATAAGCTATTTCACCGGGGAAAAAGCCGGGAGGAGAGGAACCCAGGTTAATCCCTTTAAGGACCAGCATCCTGTAATCTTCGCCCGTATGCATGGCAATATGATCTCCGGAGGCCTTAAAAGGAAGATTCCGGGAGGGAGTAAGCTCGAAATCAATAATTGTGTCCCTGGCAATAGTGATGTCTGTCAGCCTTACAGGGTAATAATCCTTGCAGGTGACTGAAGTCGTGATCCTGAATCTTATCTGACCCCCTGGTGCCGGTGAAGATGGAGGCATCATAACAGGCTCCAGTGCTGTTACATCTGAAAACTGAGAAGATCCCGGGGCCTTGATGATTTTTCCTGACACCGACTGCCCTTTAAATTCTATGACATAGAAATAAAATCCATCCTTCTGGCGGGCTCCATTCTGGTTGCGTCCATCCCATATCAACCTGTAACTTCCGGGATACACCTGCCGGTAGATTGTTTCCATGACTTTTTGTCCTGACAGGTTGAAGACTGAAAAGCGGATATCACCTGATATATTGATAATGAAGGGTATATTTACCGAACCTGAAAATGGATTCGGGAAAGGCATTCCTGCCTCAACCAACCCTCCGATCTGTTCATAAATGCCGGATAGCCTTATTGAATATCTGCCATCGGTTCCTGTTACTGATACATATTCAGCAGTACCCGCCAGCATTGAGACCTTAGCCCCCGGCACGATATTGCCGGATATATCGGTAACAGTTCCTGTAACGTAACAATCCCTGGCTGTAACTGATGAGAATGGCAACTGGCACAGGATAAGGGTTGAAATGAAAATGCAGAATTTAATCTTTTGGATGGATACCATTCCTGCTTTTAATAGTTGGATTCTTTAACACCTCAAAATTACTAAAAAAGACCGTAGGGGCTGTTAAAAGAATAATTGCCTGAACCGGTTTCAACAATGCAATATCCGTTTTCAAATCTCAGGATTTTGATTTCCCTGTCGTCCTTCACCGGTTTTTCACCCTCTTTTATTGAATCCGGATCTGATGAAGGGATCCATATTTCAGCGGTTGTGTTGGCTGGGATCCCGACATCAAGAAGTAACCTTCCGTTATTGATTTTCCAGTTGCAGGAAATCATTCCCCGGATTGAATTGTATGATCCCCCGCAGGAAGTGAGATCACCCGCAGGCTGAGGCTTAATGATGATTTTTCCGAATCCCGGGGAGCCCGGATTGATGCCGAGAAGGGATCTGAAAAACCATTCGGTCACCGATCCGAACATAGGATGGTTCTGTGAGTAGACATTATCCGAATAAGCCCATGTCTCCCAGAGTGTGGTGGCGCCTTTTGAAAGCATATATCCCCATCCCGGGAATGTGCGCTGGTTGGCCACTTTGTATGCCAGATCGTTCCTGCCTGATTTTCGCAACACGTCGAACATCATCTTGGTGGCGAAGATCCCTGTGCTGAGATGGTTTTCACGCCTCCCAAGCTCTTCTGCAAGTGCATTCAGGGCCGCACCTGATTCATCTGCAGGCGGGAACCCATACCACAGTGCAAATACCTGGGCAGCCTGGCTGGCACTGTCAAAACGCCCGGTTCCCTTTATGTGAAACTTATTTAATATGGCTGTCCTTATGGAATCAGCCAGTGAATTATATGCCAACGCCCTGCCGGATCTTCCCGTGATCTCTGAAAAGGCTTTGAGCAGCCTGATGTGATTATACCAGAAAGACGATGAGGTAAATGCTTCAGGTTTTACATCGAGCGACTCATGGTCGCTGATGCCCGAATAGTACAAATGATCCTTTGATCTGCTTTTAAGGAAGGCTGCCTGTTCAGCCAGGATATTATAATTCTCTTCGATAATGCGTTTATCACCGTAGAAATTGTACATCTGCCAAATAAGCCAGGGATAAGCGAGCTGCCATCCCAGGGGACCTGATCCGTCGCCGGGTCCGCGATCGGCAATTCCGACGAAGGGAGCAGTTTCGGTTATTCCTCCCAGCGGCCGCCGGGCTTCAGCAAAATCACGGACGGTTTTCCTGTAAAAGCCTGCCATGTTAAAATTATAAATAAAAGCTTCGGCAGTGGCCACGATATCTCCTCCGTATCCTAATTTCTCACGGGCCGGGCAGTCAGACTGGACACTGAAAACATTACTCAGGAATGTCCATCCGGCAACTTCAAAAAGCCTGTTGAACATTTCATTTGAAGAATGGAATTTCCCTGCTTCCCCGAGGTCAGAATTCATTCTCAGTCCTTCAAAGTCATCGACCGAAGGAGTTCCGGGCCATCCTGTTACTTCGACATAACGAAAGCCATGGAATGTAAACCGGGGCGACCAGGTTTCCGTGCCTTCTCCCCTCAGTATATAGCTGTCTTCCTGCCAGGCTACCGGTGGAGCTCCAGGCCCTCCGTTATTATTCTTTATCTGACCGGCAACCGAGGTCATTACATTCAGATTGCCATCGGGATATATATCCTCGCCATACCTGAGTACAATACGGGTGCCGGCGGGTCCTTTCACCCTTATCCTCGCCACACCTGCAAAGTTCTGGCCCATATCGAATACGTAAATATCCTTTTTTGGCTGTGATACACTAACGGGTTTGATTACCCTGGTTACTCTGACCGGAGGCTGCATTTGTGCCGTCAGCTTCCCCTCCGGGCCCTTTACGACGGATGCTTTTTTAAATTCCGATGATCCTCCTGGAATGGTCCAGTTCTCCGGTTCAAGGCGGGCATCGAAATGTTCGCCCAGGTACACGCTGTTTCTTATAACCGGACCAGGGGCTGTCAGCCACGAACCGTCGGTCGCAATAACCTCAGAAGTGCCGTCGGCATAATTCAGTCTAATCTCGGCTTTTACGCATGGCCGGCCGATGGCCAGGTACTGCCTGAGGTTCAGATTTCCCCACATCCTCAGAGGAAGAATGTTATACCATCCGTTCCCCAGCATAATCCCGCACACATTAGGGCCATCCTTCAGAAGGCTGGTAATATCGTAAACTGAATAGGGCACATGTTTCTGATAACTGAACCATCCCGGGTCGAGTGACCGGTCTCCGGCCTTTTTCCCGTTAAGGTAAGCTTCATAGTACCCTAATCCCGAAATGTATAATCGTGCAGAAGCTACCTTCCTGCCGGTGTTGAAAGATTTCCTGAAGATCGGCATCGGGTCGTCGCCATAAAAATCCTCGTCACGGGTGAACTGAGGTTTTCCGTCACCGATCCATGATGCTTTCCAGTCTTTTTCCGAAAGCATTGCTGTTTCAAACCATGCGATATCGCTCCATGGTGAGCCCTGGCCGTTTTTGTCATAAACCTTTACACGCCAGTAATAGCGGGTGAATGATTTCAGCGGTGAGCCTGAATAACGGACATGAAGTGTCTGTGATGAAATGATTTTTCCTGTTTTCCAGGCATTTCCGGTAAAGTTGGAAATATCGGGAATGTTATCACTGACAATAAGCTCATATGCCAACTGTACCTGGTTCCGTTTGCCGGAAATCACCGTCCAGCTTAGTTCGGGATCGGCAATATCAATGCCCAGAGGATTTATTGTGTACTCACATGTCAGTATCCCCGGACTGAGACCGGCAGGATCTTCAGTTATCAGCTCAGGTAATCCTGAAGCTGTGATTTGGGAATATGAATTAAAAGTTGCTGAAAAATTCATTCCCGGCAGGAAAAGAATTGGAATCAGGAGGAAAAAGGATTTTTTCATCTCAGGGATTTTTAAAAAATATGGTGATATATATCAATATATAATATGATATAAAATACATAAAACAATGACATAAATCAATAATATAATTGATTTATGTCATTTCAATGAAGTGTAGATCAAAGCCTTTCGAGGTACAGCCTGTGCACATAGATTGATTTTAATGCTTTTCTGTCCTTATTGCCCTTAAGAGTAAGAGTTATGGTGTTTGTTCCGGATTTAATATTGATTTTACCCACAGGTTCTTTTTCAACAAAGGTATTTTCAGGTGCAAATCCGCTGATGCCTTTCAGCGGTATCTGGCGCTGGTTTACCTGGAAATCGCCGCAGTTCTTCCCCTTGAAGTATGAGATATAGAGGTTATAGTCACCGTTCCCCGGAACGTCGAGGCCGAATTTGATAAATCCTTCTTCTGTTGCGGAGAATTTCAGCACTTCATAGTTCTTTTTGCTTTTAGTGTCTGAAAGGTTTTCCTTAATTATCTGCGACTGTTCGCTGAAGGCCAGAACGGGCAGAAGCTGGAGCCAGTATTCCAGTGTCCCGGGTGATCTGACTGCTTCCAGAAGATCATAGGAAGGTGCCGGATTTTCCGGCAGGGGCCTGTCGGAATAAAAGAATGCAACGGAGGTATAGTCAGCGGGGACTGAGTTTCCGGTGCCGCCATGTTCAATTGTCAGTTTGAAGCTCTCTTTAAACGGGAGTTTGTCGGAAACATATAAGCGGTAGCCGCCTGTGCGGGCAAGTGGTACAGAGTATTCGAGAGATCCGTGGACCGGAAGGCTGAAAGCCTGGTCCCACCTGTCGGGCAATGCGTACCAGCCTCCGTTGAAATAATCTTCCGATCCTGTTCCGTGCAATCTTAACTGTCCGTCAATATAGCATTCATCGTCCCCTTCAAAGAACAGTGTCATGCCTGAGTTAAGTCCCTGGGATTGCAGAAGGGTGCCAATATAATGTCCCCGGCCCTTTGTATCGAGAATGGTGTATGGTTTTCCCGTTGCAATATTCCTGTCCCTGTTCCACCAGGCATAAAATTTTCCTTCATCAGGCCTGAGCTTTGATTCGTTTGTGTAAACAGTCACATTGCAGGTTATGTTCCTGCGCGGGATGTTATCATTTTTGAGACAGACCAGTTCGAGTGATGCATTTTTTCCGTAGGGCATTGGAATGAAACAGTAGTGAACCCGGTCGTTTACTCCGAGCAGCATTGATTGCATTGAAGGCTTGCCGAAGGCATATCCGAAAAAATCGGTTACCGGGCAGTTTATTGCAGGAACAGGTTCATCATCCCACGCAGCCTTTAATAAAACATCCTTAAAAGATGCATTGAAATCTGACTGCGGTTCTATCTCAAAGCCAATCAACCTGCCGCCGTCGCTGTCACTGAAAAGGCTTACCGTTTCTCCGGCCCTGAGTGTTACCGTTGATCTGGTGGCCCTGATATTGTCTTCTTTGTTTCCGGTAAGGTCAATTACTTTTTTCCCAGATGATTTCCAGACATCGACAACAAATGCCAGGGATTCCATCTCCCCGGGCGACAGTTTTTCCGGGAATGAGGCAGCCGGAACTTCACTGCCGGCAGATATTACATAATCGATCTGAATAAACTGCATCACCTTTCCCTTTAAGATGATCCTGCATGATTTCTGAAAAGGCACCGGGAGGTAACAATAATAACCGCCTACTTCATTGCCTGCCACGGGTCTAACAAACGGGTAGACGTCGCCGTTAAAAAGCTCAATGAATTTAATATTGATCCTGGGCTTTTTCTCTCCGTCAAAATAAAACTGGATCGTATCTTCGGTGGGAGTGGGGGTCCACATTCTTCTTATGGTTCCTGGTCCCTGGAGCTCGGCGATTACCAGGTTGTTGCCTTCTTTTCTCAGGTAGGAATATCTGCCTGAGAAACCGTCGTCGTTGGCGCCGGTTGTATCGTAGCTTGAGACCTGGCGGATCTCAAGGTCGTTGCTGTAACGCGGGAAGAGGTGAGGCCGGGCAAGGGACAGAATCGCTTCGGAATAGTCTTTCTGGCTGCAAATTGACTGAGTGATCAATAGCCCCGCAAGAAGGAGTTTTATTTGTCTGGATTTCATTTTTCTGATAGAAGTTTATGGATAAAAATGAAAAATTTTAAAATAAGCTTTTTCAGTCAGGTATGTCACTGCTGTGGATAAAATTCCGGCATAAATTTAAGCTAATCCATCTACCATTCAATCTGCGGAGATCTGCGTAATCTGCGGGAGAAAAAAATGTTCCCGCAGATCCCGCTGATTTTCGCAGATCCAGGCAGATAATAAATCGCGTCATTTTACGGGGCTCAGACGTAACATTACAACTCCGTGGGGAGCAACGTCAGCGCTGAACTTATTACTGAACCGGCCCAGGTTTTTCTGTCTCCACAGATCACGTACATTCTGTTTCCCGGATATCCCGAGATCACTCCACAGGGCAGTCACCCTGGCTTTTGTGTCTCCCCTGTTGAAAAGTCCGGCTGCAATTGATCCGTCTTCCATGTTTTTCTTCCATACTTCAAGGTCATCTTTTTTCGATACCCTGAAGCCGGGTTTTCCCAGCGGGTCCTGATCAACTTCAATTATCTCGTCGTTTGTGAGCAGGCTTAATGTAAAATCATCAAGCCGGGTTATATCACCGCTGAATATCAGCGGGGCCGACTGCAGCGACCACAGCGATATTTGCGTGTACTGTTCGTCGGGAGTTAGCGGTGTCGGTGATGTTGATCCTTTCCAGTTGCTGAGGTATCCAATCAGAAGGTAGTCAGGATCATTCCATGCGCCGGGGCCCCCGTAATTATGAAGACCGTTATCCGTGAACACATCAAAGCCATCTCTGAAAAGAGCTTTCCCTATTTCTTCAAATTTAAGCCCCAGGTCTCCGGCAGTCCGCCAGCTGTTGCCACCAACACTTTTTCCCCATTTCCAGACATCCCCCATGCCATACTGGCAGAGGTTTAGTACGATATCCCTGTTCTGGCTCTTAAGAATTTCGCTGATAAGTATATATGGCTTCTGAAGTTCTGAAAGTGAATCATTTTCAGCTATATTGCCATATGAACACCAGTCATATTTCAGGAAGTCAAATCCCCATTCGGCAAACCGTTTTATGTCCTGTTCCTCGTGCTGGTATGCCCCGGTATGTCCTGCGCAGGTGAGAGGTCCGGGTGAAGTATAGATCCCTGCCTTCAGCCCCAGCGAATGTATATAATCTGTCAGGGATCTCATATCGGGGAACCGGTTGTTCGAGTTAACCATACCGTTTGCATCCCTCGGTTCCCCAGCCAGCGCCGGATCAGATGCCCCGGGTTTTACAGCCCAGCAATCATCGATGTTGACGTACATATAACCGTGATCGATCATCCCGCTGCTTACCATTGCATCGGCGGCTGCCCTCATTATACTGTCGGTGACATGGTTCTCCCAAACATACCAGCTGTTCCATCCCATGTGAGGTGTGAGTGCCAGCTGGTCACCGCAGACTATACGGAATTCTCTTTCAGCTGTTCCTGATGAATTGGTTACTTTGAAAGTCGTCTTATATGTCCCTGCTTCATTGATCACTCCGGTTATGTAACCGGTATTTTCATTGCAGACCAGTCCGGAAGGAAGATCCAAAACTTCGTATCTCATCGGTCTTTCGCCGGTGGATGGTATTTTAAACATGAACGGGGATCCTGGTCTGACCCCGAAAATCTTCGCCCCGTTAATCCTTGGTTCGGGTCCGGGTTTGGGAGTAAGTATGATTCCTGATTCATTCGAACAGGAAAGCAATTGTGATAAAATAAGTAAGAAGATAAAGCTTTTAAAAAACATTACGGGTTTCATAATACAGTTATTGATTATTTACTAATAAAGGTAATCAACTTTAAAAGGAAATATTAAATTTGATATTCAACTATTGCAAAATTCTTATCAAGCCTGTCTAAAATCGAATTATGAACGGAGTATTGTAAAAACTAGATAATTGAAAAACCTGTGACTGCCATGACTAAAAATGAAACTCCTGATTCTGTATCCTTACAGAGAATAGCTTCCGTGGACTTTTTCCGCGGATTTACAATGTTTATGCTTATGGGTGAAGCCACACGCCTTTATGAACACCTACGTTCAGTTGAAGGTAGCGGTTTTATACATTTTTTAGGCACACAGCTGGAGCATCATGAATGGCACGGAATGTATTTCTGGGATCTTATTCAGCCATTTTTCATGTTTATTGTCGGGGTGGCCATCCCATTTGCTGTTACCAACAGGAAAAAGAAAGGGGCAACTGAAAAAAGCCTTCTGGCACATGCAGCCAAACGTTCACTGCTGCTGTTGTTTCTTGGATGGGCTTTATACTGCATTGATCCGGGTCATATAGTATTCAGGTTTCAGAACGTTCTGGCACAGCTGGCAGTTACTTATTTCGTTGCATTTCTTATAAGGAATAAAAGCTATACTTTCCAGATCATTTTCACTTTTGTGATCCTTATCCTTATCGATCTTGCATACAGGTTCTTTCCTGTAGAAGGATTCAATCACCCATGGGAACCTTATCAGAACCTGGGATCCTGGGTGAACAACAAAATAGAGGGAGTTGACAAAAGCAGTATCTGGGCATCGCTGAATGCAGTTTCAACCACTGCCCATACCGTCTGGGGCGTCCTGTGCGGAATGGTTCTTATGAGCAAAAAGACTGCAAACCAGAAGATCGGGATCATGGTCATAGCAGGACTTGCAGGATTGATAATCGGATATTCTCTTGATTTTCTGAATATCACTCCCATAATTAAAAAGATTGCCACTTCATCCTTTGTTTTTACAAGCGGTGGCTACTCCATCCTGGCATTATGCTTCTGCTACTGGCTTATCGATATTAAAAAGCTATTCAGAAAGGGATCGGAGTTTTTCATTATTGTAGGAATGAACTGCATTTTCATATACATGCTTTTCAGTGTAGGAGGTGCTGAAGTCTTTAGCAGGATGTTCACCCCGTTCACAGATCTGTTCTTCTCATGGGGAGGAGAAATCGCAGTTGGTATAGCCACAAGCCTGTGTGTCTGGGTGGCCTTATGGTATATCTGCTACTGGCTTTATAAAAACAGGATCTTCATAAAAATCTGAAATAATCATTTCTGACTGAACATTTATCCTCATTTCCTGTTTATTGAACATAAATCAGGAAATATTAAATATTGTCAGAAATGAAAAACAGACTTATTCTTATAACGTTATTGATAATAACGGCAATGGCAGTCTCATCATGTTCAAAGGATGATGATAGTCCTGCTGACCCTTCCCAGACACAGGATAATGTGCAAGCAGGAACCTGGCGTGTTACCCTTTATAATGATTCCGGCGAGAACAGGACAAACTATTTCGAGGGATTCGGTTTTATCTTTAACACGAACGGCTCACTGACTGCGGTGAACGGCACTGTGACTCAAAACGGTACATATTCGGTTTACAAAGACAGCGGAGATACAAAATTTGATATTACTTTTCAGGCAGCTTCAGGCCCCTTTGAGGAGATCAGTGAAGACTGGAGGGTGATAACCCAGTCAGCAAGCAAGATCGAACTGATAAATGTTAGTGGAGGTAATGGCGGCACTGATTACCTGACTTTCGAAAAGAATTGATTTCTTATACATCCTAAAATCTTCAGGAGGCTGTATCAAAGGTCCTTTGAGAGCCTTTGTGTTACCCTTTGAGCACCTTTGTGTTTAAGCGTAAATCACTTAACCACGAAGGATCACAAAGGCAGGCACAAAGGTCCTTAAGGTTAAAAAAGCAATAAAAACACTTTTGATACAACCTCTTTTTCTTTCTTTGCCGTATCGGATCGTGCTTTCAATGGTTTATCTTTACTTCCATGAAGAATGAAAGCAATTCACTCAGGGCAGTACTTTTTGCACTGGCTGCAAATCTCACGATAGCAATTATCAAGTACATAGTGTCGGTGATTTCGGGCAGTTCGGCAATGCTGGCCGAGTCAATACATTCACTTGCCGATACCACAAACCAGGTTTTTCTGCTTATAGGCAGGAAGCGATCCAGAAAGGAAGCTACCGAATTGCACGCATTCGGATACGGGAAGGAGGAATATTTCTGGGGCTTTCTTGTTGCCGTGCTATTATTCTTCCTGGGAGGCTGTTACTCAATTTATGAGGGGATACACAAATTCATGAACCCGGAACCTATTGAAAAATACGGGTATATCTTTCTGGTTCTTGGATCAGCCTTGCTCCTGGAATATAAATCATTTTCAGTTGCTTTCGGTGAATTCAGGAAGAACTCTCCGAAAGGAATAATAAAATCGCTCAAGGATTCGACCGATACAAATCTCTTTGTCATATTGATTGAGGATTTTTCCGCTCTGACAGGCCTTGCAATTGTATTGATCACAACACTGTTGTCGATGATAAATCCGTTTTTTGATATTGTCGGAACATTCCTTGTGGGATGCCTGCTTATAACAATGTCATATTTTCTTGCAAATGAATTAAGAAAACTGATGGTGGGAGAAAGCATTCCCAGGCAGATGAGGAATGATATAAGGGCTATTCTCAGAAAACATTCCTCCATCAGGCATATAAACAATATACGGTCTATGTATATAGGCAATAACAAGTTCATTCTGCTAATTTCAGTTGATGTTGAGGATTTCTGTAAAACCTCGGTTATTGAAAGTATTTCGGAGCAGGTGAAAAACGATATCTCCAGGTCCTGTCCTGATGCCAGGTATATATATATTGATGTTCAGGACAGTAAAGTGTAGCCTGCCGGCAGGCGGACATATACCGGGATGGGAATTTGTATAATAACTCAGGTATAATTATCTTTATAACAATTTATTATCATAAACAACTTCAGGTCATGCACAGGATAACCATGAACAAACTGGATTATACCAGGATACTCAA